>JAIRUI010000073.1 GCA_031254455.1 Chitinispirillales bacterium
GCTTGCTAATTGATTATACCTTTTGTTATATTTGTATTGTTTTTTTGTGAGGTGAGTTATGAATTGCAGACATTGTGGAAGTTGTAACACAGTAAAATCCGGCATAGTGTTCAATAAACAACGCTATAGATGTAAAGATTGCGGCAGAAGCGGCAGAGAGAACGACAGACGTGTCGTTATTCGAAAGCGATTAATATGGTAATAGCATCACTAATACTTTTGTTTAACGAAGAAATTATTGAATATATATTTAGTTAGCAAGCCCTTATTGTGATAATGCTAAAATTATTGATTTGCCGTTTTATGCAATGAGCAATTTTTTAGAGTAAAACAAATACTTTCTAAAACGTAAATTTTAAATACATAAAAAAAATTGACGGGAAAACTTGACATTTAAACATTAATAGATGTATATTTCTTTGTAGTATTGTTTTGCTTTTCGGCGATATTAAAGGAGTTTTTATGGGGATGGCTTTAAAGAGCGGCAGATGTCTTAAAAGAGAATGTGATAACTGCGGCGCGATTTATAATATAGTGGAAGAGTCATACCCGACAAGAGAAAGAGGTTCCATTAAATGCAATTACTGCGGCGCTAAAATTCACGAATGGAACGGAGGACGTATATGCGAGGCAAAAGTAGTTTCCGCCCCTGTCAAGGAAAATTACAGAAAATTCGATGATACGCCTTAGTTAATGAATACGCGAAAAATAGGCGCTGACGGCGAGCAAATGGCTGCGGATTTTCTAAAAAAGAACGGTTTTGAAATTTTAGAAAGAAATGTTTTTTTGGGTAAAAGAGGAGAAATTGACATTGTCGCCAAAGAATTGTCAAGCAATACGCTCGTTTTTGTGGAAGTAAAATATAATCGTGTTAAAAAAGGGGCTTTCGGTTCGCCGGAATTTAGATGCGATAGAAGAAAAATGTTGCAAATCTACGAATTGGTGCGATTGTACATGTATAGAAAAAAATTATCGGGAATTCCGATAAGGATAGACGTAATAGCAATAGATAATGAAGGAATAAGACATTATAAAAATTGCTTGATGTAAATAGTTTTATTCGGAATATAATTATGAAAAGATTGTTTTTGTGTGTTTTTTCGATTTTAGTGTTTTTTACCTCTTGTGAGAAGAAAAAAGAAGCGGAACTTATGGTTAATAAATCCGTTCAGGACATTAGCGGTATTACAGATATTCGTCAAGGACGGCAAATGATAGACAAATTGAACAAATCAATTGAAATCGGAAATAATAAATTGCTCGACGCAGAAGAAGGAGTCGAATAACTTGATAAAATTTCAGGATATAAAGGTCGGAGATACGGTTGGCGGTTTTTTGTGCAAGGAAGTTCGGGAAATCAAAGAAATAAATAACGTTGCGTATATTTTTGAACATCAGAGAACAAAAGCCAAATGCGTCCATTTGTTTAACGACGACAAAAACAATTTGTTTTCGATAGGTTTTCGTACACCTGTTTTTGACAATACGGGAGTTCCGCATATTTTGGAACATTCGGTTTTAGCGGGTTCAAAAAAATATCCGCTCAAGGACCCGTTTAAGGAATTGCTCAAAAGTTCCATGCATACGTTTTTGAACGCAATGACTTATCCGGACAGGACGATTTATCCGATTTCAAGTCAAGTTCCGGCCGATTATTTTAATTTGACGGATGTTTATTGCGACGCGGTTTTCAATCCTATTTTGAACGAATACACTTTTGCACAGGAAGGCTGGCGTTTTGACGTTGAAAATCCTGATAGCGAAATTACGATAAAAGGAATAGTTTATAACGAAATGAAAGGCGTTTTTTCGGATTTTAACAGTTTTGTGGAAAGAAATTTATACGCCGGACTTTTCCCCGATACGACATATTTTTACGAATCGGGAGGAAATCCCAAAAACATTCCCGAACTTTCTTATGAAAAATTTAAGGATTTTCACAAAAAATATTACCATCCTACAAATAGTTTTATCGTTCTTTACGGAAATATAGAATCTAAAGAAACTTTGACGAGAATTAACGATAATTTTCTGAGAAACTTTGACGAGCAAGAAATAAATTCCGAAATTTTTCCGCAAAAAAAATTTGAAAAACCGCAGGAAACTCATATTTTTGCTCCGTCAAACAAAGAAGATGACGGGACTGCGACGGTTCTTTTGGCGTGGGATTGGGGCGAAAAGATTTCTACGCAAACCGATATTCGCGAATTGAAAATGTTGTCGTCATATCTGCTTTCGGGAGAAAACGCCCCGTTAAAAAAAGCGCTTTTAGATAGTGGATTTGGTGAGGATATCGACGATTTGTCGGGAATGGAAACAGAATTGATCTCTTTTTTATTTGTAGCGGGACTTAAAAAATCCAAACCAAAACACGCAAAAAAAATCGCCGATTTAATAAAAAATACGATAAGAAAAGAAATCGAAAACGGTTTTGACAAGGAAGCGATTGAAGGCGTTTTACGGAGAATGGAGTTCAAGGAGAAGGAAATAGGCGGCGACGCTTCATATCCGTTGAACTTTGCAACTCGGATTTACAAATTTTGGATTTACGGCTGCGATCCGATAAAACACTTGGAATTTGACGAACAATTCGCGCGAATCCGTAGAAATATAGATTCCAAGCCGCGATATTTGGAAAATCTGCTTGAAAACCTGACGTTGAAAAACGACAGGCGGCTTTTGCTTATTACGGAAGCAAGCAGCGAAATCGGCGAGAAATTAGGAAAATTGTCGCAGGAACAGGCGAAAAAACTTTGTGTTAATTTTACAAAAAACGACAAAATAAAACATGCCGAATTCAGCAGAAAACTCGAAGAATATCATAAAAAAGAACATACGCCGCGGGAATTGTCTTGTATTCCGGTTCTCAAAAAAAGCGATATTCCTGTGAAAAACGAAACGGTTCCGCTTGAAATCGGTAAAATTGACGGCTCAAAATGGCTGAATTCGCAAATTTTTACAGGAGAAGTTTTTTATTTGAATTTGGCGTTTGATTTGTCGGTTATTCCCGACGAATTGCTTGAATATGCGCCGCTTTACACGGAATATTTGGGGCGGTGCGGCGCGGGCGGGCTTTCGTCAGGCGAAATGGCGAAATTGTGGAAACTTCATTCGGGTGGATTTTCATCGGTTTCTTTGGTTTCCGGCGATTACCGCAAAAGAAATTCGTTTGTCGCAAATAATGTTTTTACAATAAAAACGCTAGTAAAAAATATTCCGCAAACGCTGGATTGCTTGTCAAAAACACTTTTTGAAGCGGATTTCTGCGATGAAAATTTAATAAAAAACGTTTTGAATGAAGAAAAAAACGATGTTTTCGATGAAATAATTCAGCACGGACATAATCATGCGATTATGTTTTCGGCGGCGCGGTTTTCGTCTGCGAGCGCGATAAAATACCGCACGGAAGGGATAGGATATTACAGATTTCTGAAAAATTTGCGGGAAGATAAAAGCGAAATTCTGGCAAAAATTCAAAAAATTCATTCGATTTTTATAAATTCGCAAAATCTTACAATTTCGACTGCTTGTACAAACAATTCATTTTTGCCGCAAATAGAGAATTTTGCAAAAAAAATTCCGTCTTTTGAAAGAAAAGTCGAATTGACAAGCGAAAAACTGACGTTAAATTCGCAAACAGATGTTTACGGCGTAGAAATTTCGTCGTCGGTTAATTACGTCGCCGACGTTTTTGAAATTGATACAAACGACTCAAAAACCGTTGGTGAAATAAGTTTGCTGTCGCAAATTTTGTCAAGAGGCTATTTGTGGGACAAAATTCGCGTAGAAGGCGGCGCTTACGGCGGTTTTTGCGGATTCAACTGTGTGAGCAAAATCTTTTCTTTCGGCTCTTTTCGCGATCCGAATATTTCGACTACTTTCGGAAATTTTGAAAAGGCGCTTACTCAAAATCCGATTTCGCAGGAAATTATAGACCGTTCAATTCCGTCGGAAATCGGAAATATCGACTCGCCCAAAAGTCCTTCCGCTAAAGTGATAAACGAATTGTATTGCTACCTTTCGCACTATTCAAAAGATATTAAACAAGAAATTCGCGAGGCGATTTTGAGCGCCGATGCGCAGTCGATAGAGCAAAAATTAGAACTTTTGCGTAATTGCCGTAAAAGTTCGCAAAAAAGCGTTTTAGGGAGCAAGGACGCGTTTGACGAGGCGCAGACCTGCGGATTAAAATTAAAAAGAGAATCGTTGTAAAATGGACTTACGTTTCCCAGACTACCCTTTCACGAAAATGCTCGGTTGGTCAAATTCACGTTACGATTTGTTTTGCCAATGTAAACGCAAATATTTATACTTTTACTATCCGGCAAGTTTTGCAAATTTGGAAGCAAAGGTTAAAGAACTAAAAAAATTGACGACAATTCCGCTCGAAATCGGCAATCTTTATCACGACATGATGGAAGTTTTTTTGGAACGTTTACAAAAAAGCGATTCGCCGATAAACGAAGAAAAACTGTTCGGTTTTGTCGATGATTTGTGCGAAAAGAAACTTTCGCAAAAAGTGTTTTTTGAAAATTATTACAAAACATGTACAGTGGATTTTGGTAAAATAAACGAAAAAGTTAAATTTTGTATGAAAAATTTTCTGATATCGCCGATATTGAATTTTCTCAATTCGATAGAAATGCCGCAAAGACAATCGTTTCTGATTGAGGCGGGAAGCAAAATGAACGGGAAGAAGTATTTCGGCGAAACCAGAATTAATGGTCTGAAAGCGTTTTGCAAAATGGATTTTATTTTCATAAGAGACGAAAAAGTTTATATAATCGATTGGAAAACCGGAAAAAAAGACGAAAACAAACATACAAAACAACTTTTGGCTTACGCACTTGCGGCAAAAGGGTTAAATTCAGAAATAAAATCCGGAGAGATATTTCCAAAATCCGTATATGTAAGCGAAACTTACGGTGAATTGGCTTTGGAAGCGACCGATGAGAAACTTGCCGATTTTGCCGAGTCGGTGAGAAACGAGACGGAAGAAATGCAAAGTTTTTGTTTGAATGTTGAAGAGAATATTCCTTTGCCTGTTGAAAGTTTTGAGAAAACTCCGAATGAAAGCGTTTGCAAAATGTGCGAATTTCGAGAATTGTGTTTTATTTAGCGCCCTTACCGGTTAAAACCACTAAAACCGTTTGAATGATAATTTTTATGTCCAAAATAATCGACATGTTTTCAAAATAATACAAATCGTACATTACTTTAATTTTTACGTCTTCAATTGTCTCGTCGTATTTGTGTTTTACTTGAGCCCATCCGGTTATACCCGGCTTCATTTTCAAACGTTTTATGTACCAAGGAATTTCTTTTGAAATCTTGTCCACAAAATATTGCCTTTCCGGACGAGGTCCTACGATGCTCATTTCACCTACGAGAACATTCCATAACTGAGGAATTTCGTCTATTCGCGATTTTCTCAGGAATCTTCCAAACGGTGTAATGCGCGGGTCGTTCTTTGTCGCCCATTGCGGTCCGCTTCGTTTCTCGGCATCTACGTACATTGAGCGAAATTTATAAATAATGAAGGGTTTGCCGTTTTTTCCGACTCTTTCTTGCGCGTAAATAACCGGACCTTTGTCGGTAAGTTTTATTAAAATCGCTACAATTATCCATATAGGTATAAAAGGAACAAGAAGAAAAAGCGACGTAAGAACATCTAAAATTCTCTTTATTTGCGATTGCCAACGCGGCAAATGTTCTTGTAAAAGGACTATTAAAGGAATTCCACATATTTGCTGTGTTTTAAGATTTCCCGAAATTACGTCCATAAGCGACGGTATCATGTATATTGTAAGATTTTCATCATCGCAATATTTCATAATTTCAATAATTTCATTTGCGGAATTAGTTATGTGCGATATAACCAAACCGCTTATTTTTTTTTTTTTTATCACATTCGGAATATCTTTAATTTCTCCCAAAATTTCATATCCGTAAAAACTTTTCTCTTCAAGACAATTGTCGATAAATCCTACGAATTTATATCCGAGCTGCGGAAAATTGTTTATCTCTTTTACTATTTTTATACCGGAATCATTTGCTCCTATTACTGCAATATTTTGATTTGCTATACCTCTTTTGTATAAGCTTTGATATAACGAATGCATTAAGAAACGCGAAAACGAGGCGGTTGTCAATAAACAAAGTCCGTAAGAAAGCAGAATGGAAACACGCGTTTGTGAAAAAATATCATAAAATTTACCGGTTTTAACGGCATCTATAATTTGTTCGCCCGAAACCATACAGAAAATTATTACGATACCCAAAATTATTGTTCTTGCAACAACCAAAATTTCGTCTAATCGAGATTCTGAAAACCAGTCGCGGTAAAGCCCGTTAAGGAAATAAAAAATAAGCCATGAGCCGGTCATAATTATTGTAGGAACTATATACGGCTCGAAAGATATTCGAATATCATAAACGTTTGGAAAAAATCCGCTTTTATAACGTAACCAAAAAACTAACCAGAATGCGGCGCTTATTGCGGCAATGTCGCAAAAAATAACAAATAACTTTTCAAATAAACGATTACCCAAAGACGAATCCGCCGCGAATAAATTTGTCAAACAGTTCTTCGCCGCTTTTAATAACTATTCTTGATTCGTTTCCGCTTCTTTCGCAATACGAAGTAGAACTTCCGATAGGGATTTTTTCTCCGAAAACAGCAAACGGAACCTTCCCTTGCGCATGCGTTCTTGTTCGGACAAATGTAGGGTGATCCGGAAGAACCATGACGCTCAGATGATTAAATTCTTTGCGCATTTTAATAATTTCGCCGACGATAAATTTATCATATTCTTCAATTGCCTGAATTTTTTTATCCAAATCTCCTTCGTGAGCGGTTTCGTCGGGCGCTTCCAAATGTATATAGACGAAATCGTGTTTTTTCAGCATTTCACGACATGCGGCGATTTTTCCGGCGTAATTAGTTCCCAAATATCCTGTGGCGCCTTCTACATTTACTATTTCCATCCCGCCCAAAACACCTATGCCTTTTACCAAATCGACCGCCGAAATTACTGCTCCGGTGATTCCGTAACGCTCTTTGAGAGACGGGTATCTCGCCGCTTTGCCCTCTCCCCAAAGCCAAATGTCGGTTACGGGTTTCTGTCCGGCTTCTATACGTTTTTTATTTTCATCGCAATTTTCAATAATTTCGTGCGCTTTTTTACGGATTTGTTTGAGAATTTCGTTTCTCGGTTCAAAATTTCTGACTATTTGTCCGCTTATATCGTGAGGCGGCGTTAGCGGCGGTTCTTTTAATATAATATTTTTCACTACAAGAATATGGCGATATTGCGTTCCTAAGTAGAAACGATATTTTTCACAATTTAGTTTTTTTAATTGTGAAATTATTTTTTCTGCGCTTTCCGTCGTAATGTGCCCTGCGGAATAATCGTCCATAATTTCATTTTTTATAGTAACTAAATTGCAGCGGAATGCGGTTTCGCCCTGTTCAAGTTTAATTCCCAAACTTGCCGCCTCTATCGGTGCGCGTCCTGTGTGATATTTTTGCGGATCATATCCCATTATAGACATATTTCCTATATCTGAGGCGGGAGGAAAACCGTCAGGAATCAAATTAACCATTCCGCAGATTCCTTTTTGAGCGACCAAATCAAGATTCGGCGTATCTGCAAACTCTAAAGGCGTTTTATTACCCAATTTTTCGATATATTCATCCGCCATTCCATCGCCGACAGCAATTACAAATTTCATGTTTATACCTCCGTTACTACCGCGTTTCAACAAAAAGTTATAGGTAAAATAATTTATTGTTCGACATAATTTATTGTTTTTATCCGATTCTGCATTTACAATTTAATATTTTATAACTAAGATTATATTTAATTTTTGTTTAGGAGGACTTATGGCGTCATTGAAAGGTTCAAAAACCGAGCAAAATTTGCTCAAATCATTTGCAGGCGAGTCGCAGGCGAGAATGCGTTACGTTTATTTTGCAAGTAAAGCGAAAAAAGAAGGATTGGAACAAATTTCCGCGATCTTTTCCGAAACCGCGGACAACGAAGAAGAGCATGCCAAAAGATTCTTCAAATTTCTTGAAGGCGGCGGAGTCGAGATTACCGCTTCGTATCCTGCGGGAGTTATAGGTACAACGCTTGAAAACTTAAAAGCGGCGGCTGACGGTGAAGAGGAAGAGTGGTCGAAAGTTTATCCGGAATTTGCAAAAATAGCAGAAAGCGAGGGGTTTACTGAAATAGCCGGAACATTTAAAATGATTGCGACCGCCGAAAAAGGACATGAAACCCGTTATCGTAAATTATGGAAAAACCTCAATGAGGGTAAAGTTTTCAAAAAAGACGGAAAAGTTGTTTGGAAATGTAGAAATTGCGGCTATTTGCACGAATCGGCGGATGCGCTGAAAATATGTCCTGCATGTCTGCACCCTCAGGCGTATTTTGAATTATTCTCGGAAAATTACTGAAAAAAATTAAGAATGGTAAAAATACTTAAAAAAGACCAACTTGCCGAAACGATTTTTCGACTGCGGCTTGAAGCGCCTAAAATCGCCCAAAAACATAAAGCGGGGCAATTTGTGATAATTCGTATAGACGCTGACGGAGAGCGGATTCCGCTTACGATTGCAAATGCGGACGCAAGCGACGGCTGGATCGAAATTATCGTTCAGGCGGTCGGGAAATCAACGAAAAAACTTATGACCTTTACTGAAAACGACTCAATTTGTGATTTGGCGGGACCGTTGGGAATGCCGACTCATGTCGAGAAATTCGGAAAAGTTTTGTGTGTCGGCGGCGGACTTGGCGCGGCGCCGCTTTTTCCTATTGCCAAAGCGATGAAGAACGCACAAAACTCAGTTTCGACTATTATCGGCGCAAGAAATAAAGACTTGGTGATTTTACAGGACGATTTTGACAAAATTACGGATAATCTATATGTAACAACAGACGACGGCTCGGCGGGAACTAAAGGATTTGCGGCGGATGTAATAAAAAAATTGCTTTCGGACGGTGAAAAATTTGATCTTACGGTTGTGGTAGGACCTCCGATTATGATGAAATTCACTTCGCAACTCACAATTGCAAACGGCATAAAAACGTTTGTTTCACTCAACCCAATAATGATTGACGGAACGGGAATGTGCGGAGGGTGCCGCGTGTCTGTCGGCGGCGAAACCAAATTTGCCTGTGTTGACGGTCCGGAATTTGACGCTTCTCTTGTAAATTGGGACGAACTATTGAATCGGTTAGGCGGACACGAGAAAATAGCGCATAAAAATCAGGCGCATAACTGCAAGGCGGAATAACAGTATAGATTATTTTCTTGTAAAATCGTTAAAAGGAAGAAATTATGGACGACGAACGACTTGAAAAATTAAAACAATCGACAATCAGAGGCGAAAAAGTAGATGCAAAATTGTATAATCGTCTTATTCTCGGAAAAGTTTCGCGGACTTACGCACTCACGATTCGCTCTTTAGGCGAACCTTTTCGTGAGCCGGTACTTATAGGATATTTATTTTGCAGAATTGCCGACACTTACGAAGACAGTGAAATTTTGTCGGTAGAACAAAAGTCCGAGGCGTTAAATAATTTTATAGAATTGTTTTTATCCGAAGGAAAAGAATTAAAATATTTGGAAAAAATCCGCGAAATTTGTAAAGGTTTCAGAATTGACGATAATGAAGAATTTTTGGCGCTTTATCCTCAGCCCGCGTTTGAAAGATATGCGACATTTCCATCTGAAGTAAAGAAAACAATGATTTCGACGGTTTGCGAAATGGTTGAAGGAATGAAAAAAACCGTAATTCGCCAAAACACGCAGAAAGAAATCGGAACAAAGTCGCTTGAAGAACTTGAGGAATATTGTTATTTTGTCGCCGGAACGGTCGGGAACATGCTGACAGACCTGTTTTTTTACTATTCGCCGTGGATAAACGAAAAACTTTACGAGCAAATGTGCGAACACAGGCACGCTTTTGGCGAGGCTTTGCAGCTGACGAACATCATCAAAGACGCGATGGGTGATTTGAAACGCGGTGTAAGTTTTATTCCGCGAGATCTGGCTTTACAATATGGCGTCGATTTGGAAAAATTATACTTGCCGCAAAACCGCAGGCAGGCGCAGGATGTTATGAACGCTCTGATAGTAAAAGCGGTGAAATCGTTGAATCGTGCGGTACTTTATTCTATTTTGATTCCGAAACAAGAGCCGAGAATGCGAATTTTTTGCATTATGCCCGTGCTTTTTGCAATAAAAACTCTTGCAGTTGCTGTGGAAAATAGCGACAAACTGCTTGACGCGGACGGGAAGGTTAAAATAACCCGCGACGAAGTGAAAAAGACAATAAAATTCATCACGCTGAACTGCGTTTGGGATTATCAACTGGTCGTCGCATACGAAAAGGATTTGAAAAGAATAGAAAAAGCTTTGGACATACAAATTGAAATCCCATTCAAAAAAGCGGGTTTTTTGCCGATAGTCCATTTGGCGAAATAATTTACCGGTTATACATAAACGTTTTTTTCAAAAAGCGCTATGAAATTTTGCGAAAATATAACTTTTATTTGAAAATTAGTATGAAATGATATATATTTAAAATTAATTCGGTAAAATATTTCAAAGGAGTTTTTATGAAAAGATTAGTAAGGAGTTTTTTATGAAAAGATTAGTTTTGTCGGTATTCTTGATTGCCGCAGTGAGTTTTGCCGATGTTGACAGAGAAGCGTTGCGAAAAGCGCCGGGTTCATTAACAAAAGAAAACACCCCGCAGTTTATCGTTTTGGGAAGCGATGATAACACAAAGGCAGCCGCCGTAAAGTGGATGCAGAGCGTTGTTGACGGAGGAACAAATAAAAACGGGTCGAAAAGATACATGTCTTTTTATTGTAATACCGACCAGACCGCAGCCGAATGGGATTTGAACGAAAATCTGGTTGAAGCGGTTTATGCGGCATACAAAGCAGGACACGAAATCGGGAATCACACATCAACTCACATATATTGCGTAGAATACGGTAATATTGACGAAGACGGAAAAGATAACGGCAACCGCGCAAGCGAAGATGTTATTAAGAATGAAGTCCAAAGAGTTCAGGACATTCTTGTAAAAGCAGGTATTCCCAAAGAGCACCAAACAGGATTTCGCACTCCCTATTTAAGATATTCGGACTCTACGTTCAGCGCAATAGAAAAAGTAGGGGGGTTTTTGTATGACTGCTCAATAAGCGCTGCCAGCGACAATAAAGCAGGAACAAACTTTTTTCCGTATAAGATAGATATGGATGACGGTTTTGGCAATTTTACTCCCGATAACTCCAAAGATTTTAACTCGTGGGGGATAACAAGCGTTGTAAAGGAACATAAAAACCTTTGGGAATTGCCTTGTGTAAATTATGCCATAGACCCGCAGGATATGGACTACGTTAGAGGAGTACTCGACGATGGAGAATTCGACGGATATATAACCGGACTTGACTACAATTTATGGGAAGAAGCGAAGTTGGATTCGGCACAAACTGTCCGTGCATGGATGCATACACTCAATGAAAGTTTGAAAGGAAACCGCGCACCGTTCACGTTTGGTTGCCATTCGCAGTATTATTTTGAAGCAAAAACCGGAGAGTTTCCATATATTACACCAGAACAAAGGCAAGGTGCGTTTGAAAAATTTGTGGAAGAAGCAAGCAAACTCGACAATGTGTTTTTCGTATCGGGAGATATGGTGATTAGATGGATGCAAAATCCTGTTAAAGCAAGTGAATTTAATCCGGAAAACTACAAGCGCACAAAATATACTGCTGCAACAACACCTACGGCAATCAAACTGTCTTCAAAAACGATTGATGCCGGAACAAAAACGGTAGGCAACCTTCGTGCGGTTGATTTGGATGTTAGTGCGACTCATACGTTTACAATAAAAGGCGGAGCAGATGCCGTTCTGTTTGCAATTGACGGGAATAAGTTGTCGTTCAAGGATAATGCACAAGTCGGACAATACTCGGTAGAGATTGAAGCGAACAACGGGAAAACAAGTATATCCGAAACGTTCGGCATTAAAGTAAACAAAGCATACAGTACCAACGAAAATTTAATCGGTGGTGATTATGAGTGGTGGGACGAATACGATGAACATGAAATAGGAAGCGATTGCAAAATAACTGCTCAAGAACCTCTCACTGCTACTTTGACTATGGGTATAAGCGACGAAAAAACAGGGAAATGGGCTTGGGTAAGTGTAGCCACAGAATACAAATGGTCATTATTGGGACTTAAACGGATTGAAATAACTTACACATCCGACAAAGCGCTTCAAATAGGAACGGGGCAATGGCTTGACGGAAAAGGTAAAGAAAAAGGTGAATACTACGGTTACGGTTTTGCCGCTCCTCTTTCCAAAACGGGTACGAGTGAAGAGGTAAAAACCGCAATAATCTACCCCGAAGACTTTGACTGGTCGTATTCGGAAGCGTCGGATAACTGGAAAGGCAAACTGCCCAAATCGTTTGAAGATGCGTTGCCTAGAGTAAACGAAATATCAATCTCTGCGGTAGAAGACGGAGTAACAAACATTGTTATTAAATCGCTTCGTTTAATCGGAGTTACGGATGATACCGAACCGGTAAACATTATAGTTCCGACGAAGAAACTTGCTTCCGGCAAAGGGATTTCATTCAATGGTGTATCTGGTAAAGATATAAGATTGGATATTGTAAAAGCAGGTGTTTATCATGTAGAGATTTTCACCGTAAACGGCAAGCGCGTATTTTCTCAGAAGAATACATTGTCGGCAGGAATAAACTCTGTTGCAATGCCTAAGAATCTGGCGAAAGGGATTGCCGTAATCCGTGTAAGCGGATTAAACGCAAGTTTAGAACAAAAACTTATGATTAAGTAAGATTTTGTTTGCGTCAAAATGACAAACGGGAGAAAGTGTAAAATCGCTTTCCCCCGTTTTTTTTAATTAAAAAGATTTTTTTCGTAATTGTTGTGAAAATGTATTATTTTACCAGCGCTTTTGTTTTTATTCAATTTTTGTTTAAGGAGTTAATAGATGTCCGCTCAAATATTTGAACAATGCGAATCGGCGGTTCGTTCTTATTGCAGAAACTTTACCGATGTTTTTACAAAAGGTAAAAACGATTTGTTGTACGGCGAATCCGGAAAAGAGTACGTTGATTTTTTTGCAGGAGCCGGCGCATTGAATTATGGGCATTCAAACCCGTTTATCAAGCAAAAAGTGATCGATTATATTGTCGGCGATAATATTTCGCACGCTTTGGATATGCACACTGCGGCAAAAGCGGAATTTCTTGAAAAATTTCAGGGAAAGATACTAAAACCGAGAAATCTTGAATACAAGGTTATGTTTACCGGACCGACGGGAACAAACGCTAACGAAGCCGCTTTTAAACTTGCGCGGAAAGTAAAAAAACGTACGAATATTTTTGCGTTTATGGGGGCGTTCCACGGACAGACGCTTGGTGCGCTTTCGGCGACTTCCGACTGGGCGATGCGCGCTGGAGCGAATATTCCGCTTGGAGGTGTTGTTTTCATGCCTTTCCCTTACGAATTTATGGCGTCAATTGATACAATCGCTTATATTGAAAGTGTTTTGACTGACGATCATTCTGGAATTGAAAAACCCGCAGCAATCGTTGTAGAAGCGGTTCAAGGTGAAGGCGGATTGAATGTCGCGCCGATTGAATGGCTGCAGAATTTGGAAAAATTATGTAGAAAACACGACATCTTGTTGATTTTGGATGAGGTTCAAGTCGGTTGCGGAAGAACGGGAACATTTTTTGCGTTTGAAAGAGCGAAAATTTCACCCGATATAGTAACGCTTTCAAAATCAATCGGCGGTTACGGTTTTCCTATGGCTCTTGCGCTAATTAAGCCGGAATATGACATTTGGAACCCAGGCGAACATAACGGAACGTTCAGAGGCAACCAAGTCGCGTTTGTCGCGGCGGCGGCGGCGATTGATTTTCGCGAAAGTTACGATTTTGATGGCGAAACAAATAAAAAGGCGAAAATTCTTAAAGAATACGTCGAAACGAACATCCTTTCGATTAACAAAAACCTCAAACACAAAGGAATCGGGCTTATTCAGGGTGTTGATTTTACGGGAATTAGCGACGTAAATCAAACGACGGGTAAGGTCGTAAAAGAATGTTTTGACAACGGGCTTATTTTAGAGAGAGCGGGAAGACATGATTGTATCGTAAAATGTATGCCGCCTCTCACAATTGAAGAAAAAACTTTGCTTAGAGGACTTGAAATCCTAAAAAATTCGATAAAAAAAGTTCTCGGCTAACTTTTCTAATCGGGCAAATACTTGTGTTTAGGTATTTGCCCGATTTTTATTATTTCCCGGAAGTTTTGCCGAGAAGTTACCGAAACAAATTATACCAAATTTTACTTTGCCGTTTCGTAGCATCCAAGTATTTTCACAGGATAATTTTTTTTTATTTCAGCAAAAGCGTTGATTAAGATTTTGTTTTGAATTGGACTTTCAATATCAATAAAAAAGTGATATTTTCCAATCATTTGCTTGGTCGGTCGTGAAATTATTGAGGTTATATTTATTTCTCTGGATGCAAAAGCGTCCGCTATATTTCTCAAAATTCCGGGTGAATCGCTGTTGTCTGAAACGATAATGCTGGTTTTATTAAGGTTTTTGAAATTATCTTTTGCTATAAATTTTTCGTTTTGCAAAACCACGAAGCGCGTACGATTATTTGGATAATCGGAAACGCCTCTTACCGAAAACGGATAATTCTTTTTATTTTTGTCGTAAATGTGGCTCGGAACAATCGCCGCGGAAAAATCATTTTCATCGATTCTGTTAAAAGAGTCAATATTACTGTCGGTGTGAGTAATTCTCGCCGAATTGAAATTTTTGTCAATAAAATCCGAACATTGTCCTTCGGTAACGGAATGAACAAAAATATTTTTAACTTCAGAATGCTTGATTTTTGACAAGAATGAAAGTTCTATCGGTAAAATAAATTCTTCAATAATTTGCACAGGGAAGTCATAAAGCCCGTCGAGCGTCATCCAGACAAATCCCGAAAATATATTTTCTATCGGTACGACGGCAATTTGCGAATTTCCGCTTGATAAATTCTCAAAAACCTTTCGCATCGTTCTTTGGTAAGAAATTTCAGCGCAAATCTGCGGATGAAATTCTAAATATTTTTGCGCAGCATAGTCGGAAAATGTTTCTTGCGGACCAAGAACAGATATTTTTTGCGTTTCAGCCATTTTTATCGCTTGATAATTTTTTTATAAGATACTGTAAAGCCGCGACATAACCCCAATCTCCCATCCCTGAAATTACGCAATCCGATACTTCTGCGGTGTAGGAATGCCGGCGAAACTCTTCGCGCTTGTAAATGTTTGAAATGTGGACTTCCGCAAAGCAAATTTTCGCAGATGAAATAGCGTCGCGAAGAGCGATGCTTGTATGCGAATAAGCGCCGGGATTAAAAATTATTCCGCCCAAATTTTTATCCGCCCATTCCTGAATTTTACCGACCAATTCACCTTCGACATTACTTTGAAAACACTCGATTTCAATTTTCTCGTCTTCAGATTTTGCGGCAAAATCCATGACTTTTTTCTCAATGTCTTCAAGGGTGGTTTTTCCGTAAATTTCCGGTTCTCTCTTTCCTAATCTGTTTAGATTAGGCCCGTTAAGTAATCCGATTTTCATATACTTCCTCTTTAATAACCTGCTCAAAGATATCTTTAAGAATTTCAAGCGTTTTCGCTCTATGTGAAATTTTGTTTTTTATTTCACTTGACAATTCTCCGAATGTTTTATCATAGCCGTCGGGGATAAAAATAGGGTCGTAGCCGAATCCTCCGCGCCCTCTGGACGAAAATGCGATTTTTCCGCAGCACTTTCCAATCGCCACATACGAATTTTTATCCATAGGAGAAAGTAGAACCATGGCGCAACAAAAATATGCGTTTCTTTGTGTTTCTTCCGTAAAATTCTTCATTTCATCTAAAAGTTTTGCAATATTTCGTTTGTCGTCTATAGGTTCGCCGCTGTATCTTGCGGAATATACGCCAGGTCGCCCTTTAAGTTTTTCAACCACCAAGCCGGAATCGTCCGCAAGAATCCAAGAGTCTTCAAGTTTTTCGGCAAGCCAATTAGCCTTCAATAAAGCATTCTCTGTAAATGTTCTAGCATTTTCAGGTATTTCTGGAACTTCTTCAAAAATGTCTTTTAACGATAAAACCTGCACGGATTCATCAATCTTTTTTAGAATTTCTCCGATTTCTTTAACTTTATTCAAATTGCTTGTCGCAACCAAAATTTTCATGTTTACTCCCTGAAATATCCCGGATTCGCGTGATTCCATCCCCATGCCTCTTCACAGTCAAAATCTATATCGTTCTCAAAAAAAGGTCCCGCTCCGTCGGGATTTTTTAATATCCGCTTATTTGCTTCAACTTTCAAAACGTCTTTTCCCGTATTGTTCGCCATTCGTATTTCTCCCAAAACCAAAATCTTGCGGAATTAAACATAACAAGAGACCTCACAAAATAAAATTTGCCGAAACAAATTACATATAATTTTTTTGAATTTAAAGAATTCTTGTCTTTTTGCGGGTGAATTATTATTTTTGATAAATATTTTCTGTCAATAAGGAGGTTTAAAATGGCTTGTCCTTGTAGGAGTGTGAAAGGATGCGCTTGTCCAAGCGTAAACTGCATAAACTTTGGAGGCGCCCTTGCCGGAATAGCTGTCGGCTATATATCGGGTTTGGTTACCGGCGCTTCAATTATAGCATATTGACTTTTTGTTGCGCATAAATTATATTTATAGGTAACCAAGGAGGGATTTATGTTGCCTATAACGGATAGAGAACGTGAAAGCATAGTATTTCACAAGAAAAACGGAGAAAAGAACACGGATATTGCAAAATGGATGAGAGTTAGTATCAGCTGTATAACAAGAATATGGCATCGTTACACAACGACAGGTGTTTATACCCCCAAGCCTCAGAATAGTGGTAGAAAACCATTGGTTACAAATTCGCAAATGGATAAGGTTGTTGCAAGAATCAAAGATAAGCCTGACATTACCTTGTCTGATTTAATAGATGAGTTGTCGCTTGGAATTAGCGAATCTGCTCTTTGTAGACGTTTGTCGTCTTTAGAGCTCACACTTAAAAAAAGACGTTATACCCGATAGAACAAAATCGTATTGATGTTCAAGAAAGTCGTAATGAATGGCGAGAGAACAAACAATCATCTTTTGATGTTAAGAAGTTGATTTTTATTATATTTGTAATCGTTGGTAGCGTTGAACATAGGTTAAGCGTTACAAACAAGTTCTATTTTTATGTCCTGATTATAGGTTTACACAATTTCTGAAACAGACCCTAACTCTTATTTCGCCCACTGTTGCCGCCCGTTTTCCCAAAAAGGACTCCACTGTATCTCCGTACATACGCCAGATTCAAACCAAATATTGAGACATTTTGAATCTGAAAAAAGTAAAAGCGTTTCAACTCCGTTAGTTTCTTCGACGGGAAATTTTTCTTCCGCGATTTCTCCGACATCCATATTTTCAAGAATTTTCTTTACCTCAAAAAATGAACGACCTATAAGTATTTCTCCGTTAAGCGTTAATTCTTCGTTATCGGTTTCGATTGTACCAAGCCTCCACTCGTCTTCTTCGTCAAAATAGAGAGAAATTCCAAATTTGTCGTAAATCCACACTACCGTATCGCCGTGTTCTTCTTCGTCGAAACCCGGGACTTGCGAATTATCGACCTCGTCCGGCTCGCCGAGTACGCTTTTTACTTCGCCGAATCGTGAGCCGAAAAGTAATTCGTTGCCGATTCCGCGCCCCAATTCAATAGTTTTTTTCATTTTTTCCCTCCAAAATTCACAATAATAAAAAATATTTTTTTTTCAGATTCCGCAAATTTTTCTTCATATTCGCTGCGAATATTCCATGACGGTTCCGAATTGTGTAAATCAAGCCGTATTTCATCAATACGAAGCCCAAAATTGTTGAACTCTTTAACAGAAAACTCAAACAATCCGACATTGTCGGTTTTAAACTGCAAAATTCCGTTACCGGCAAGGATTTTTTTGTACTTTTCAAGAAAAATACGACTCGTCAAACGGCGTTTTTCATAAACGGTTTTGCTCCACGGATCAGAAAAATTAAGATAAATTTTTTCTATTTCGTTTTTGGCGAAACAATCGTTAATTTTCTGAGCGTCAATTTTTATAAAGCGTAAGTTTGTAAGTTTTTTATCAACGTTTTTTTTAAGAGCGCGCACTAATACGGAATCGAATTTTTCAATGCCGATGAAATTTAAGCCGGGATTTTGCATGGCGGAATTTATTATAAATTTCCCTCTTCCCGCACCGATTTCAACATGAATGCCGTTTTTGTTTCCAAATATTTTTTCCGCCCATAATCCCTTGAAATCTATTGGATTTTGAATAACGACATCCGGAAATTCCGTAAGTTTTTGGTAAGCGTATGGAATGTTTCGTAATCTCATTTTTATCAAACCTTGTTATTCTTCAATCAATAATAATTTTGTAATTTTTTTAATACCGGTTATTCCAAATTCTTAAACACTTTCATATTCTATATTCGATAGATATTCTTTCTTTAAATATAACATTATGAACTAAATAAAATATGGATCGATGAAAAATAATTCCATCGATCCATATAAAATGGAAACAAATTATTTTCCGGACGTCTTTTTTGCCGGCGATTTTGCCGCAGGCTTCGATGCTGTGGGTTTTACCGCGGTTTCCTCTTTTTCCACAATGGCGATTTTTGTTAAATCAAGAACGGAATTGCTTGTGCCGAACGGTGAAGCGACTAACGTAAGATCGGTATCCGGATTCCAACGACCGTCAATTGAATATCCGAATTGGTACGCTTTTCCCAAATCAATGTTTATTTTTATAGAAAAAGTCCCGTTTTTGTTTTTTTTCATTACCCAGACTTCCCAATTATCCCACTCTCCGGTGAGAATTGCTTGCGATGCCCCATCTTTAAGCGGCGTCGTGAATGTTATGGTCGCTTTTTTACCTTTTGGCGCAATTTCTACAGCCATAAAAACTCCTTTTATAATAAAATAAAGATATCACAAAACATAATTGTAAAATAATTATTTTCTATCAAACAAAGCAAGAATTTTTTTTATTTGTCAACTATTTTTCAAAAAAAGGAGTTTATGGAAGAAAATCCGCGAAATAACGATTTGATTTTACTGAAAAGTCAAACTCAAAAAGAGATAACTCGAGCCAAAAAAAAATTGGAAAAACAAAAAATTGAATATAAAGAGTCGGCAAATTGGGAAACCTACAAAAACTTTGCAGATACGATTTTGATTAATAAAAATTTGATAAAAAAGGGAATGAATTTTGTCGAATTAGCCGACGAATCAACGCAATTGAAAATGAAAATAGAATTAAATCGTACGCTCTCGGCGGTAGAAAACGCCGAAATGTATTACAGGAAATCGCGAAAAGGAAAAAGGAGTTGTGAAATTTGTGTAGAAAAAACAAAAGAAACCGAAAATGAAATCGCAAATTTGGAAAAATTGCTTGAAAAAATTTGTTACTTTATTGATAACGGTTTTGCAGAAAGAGAAAACGAAGCAGAAAATTTACTGAGCATGCGGCATTCGTCAAAAACAGTACAAGCCGCTAAAGTCATAAAAAATGATAAAAAAACGTCTTTTAGACATTACAATTATAAAGGGTACGATATTTATGCAGGAAAAACGAGCGGCGATAATGACGAATTGTCGGTAAAATTCGCAAATCCGAGCGATATTTGGTTTCATGCGGCAGGATTTGCCGGTTCGCATTTGATAATTAGGCGTAAGAAAGGAGATCCTATGCCGCCCAACGACGTTTTGAGCGTTGCAGGTGGAATAGCGGTATTTTTTTCAAAAGCCAAAAACAGCGGATATACCGAAGTGAATATGACCGAAGCGAGATTTGTTCGTAAACCGCGAAAATCGCCTGCCGGTATAGTCATAGCCGAAAGATGTAAAACGATTAGAGTGTTACCGATTGACCCGCAAAAATTATTTAAAGAGCAAAACAATGAAAATTAGTATAATTGCCGTCGGAAAAATTAAAGAAAACTATATCAAAGATGCAATTTCGGAATACTCAAAACGGCTTTCGGCGTTTGCAAAAGTACGAATAATCGAAATTAACGACGAAAAATGTTCCGAAAATTTAAGTGAAACCGAAAAAAGAATTGTAACCGATAAAGAAGGCAAAAAAATTATTTCACAAATCAATAAAAGCGATTTCGTATATTCGCTCGCAATCAACGGTAAAAAATTGTCGTCGCAGGACTTCAGCGTGCAAATCCAAAATAACATGAATAACGGGTATGGGAATTTGGTTTTCGTAATAGGCGGATCGCTTGGACTTTCAAATGAAGTTTTGGAAGCGGGCGACTTTCGTTTATCGTTTTCCGATATGACTTTTCCGCATCAAATTATGCGTCTTATTTTACTGGAACAAATATACAGATGTTTTAAAATCATCGGTAACGAACCATACCACAAGTGAAATAAAAAATTTTCAAAAATTGTTTCTTTCGCGTCGTTTTCGCATTTAGTATTTTACAAGCGATTCAAAAAGGAGCGAAAATGAGTTGGAAAAACAAAATAACCTGGAAATACGATGATATTATCAAGTATTATCGTGACTCTGCTTGGGCGTTTGAGAAACTTTGGGGACCGGATATGCATTACGGATACTGGGAAAAAGGCGTGAAAAGTCAAAAAAAAGCTGCCCGAAGAATGAATGAAAAAGTAGTAGAGAAAATAAAAATAACCAAAGACGATTACGTTTTGGACGCCGGTTGCGGAATCGGCGGAAATGCGGTTTGGCTCGCACAAACATTCGGCTGTAAGGTTGTCGGGGTAAGTATCGTTCCGGAGCAAATAGAAACGGCGAAAAGACGAGCAAAAGAAGAAGGCGTTGAAAATTTGTGTGAGTTTATGCTTATGGATTATATGAATTTGCAGTTTCCTGACAACACGTTTTCGGCGGTTATGGGACTTGAAAGTATTTGCTATGCCAATCCAAAAAGTGAATTTATAAAAGGCGTTTATCGTGTGCTGAAACCCAACGGAAGATTTGGGATGGCGGACGGATTTGCAAGCAAGGAAGCTTATGAAGGTAAAGAAAAGCGCCTTATGGGGCGTTGGATGGACGGTTGGAAATTAAACAATCTTGACGCTCCGTCACAGTGGAAGAGATATGCGGAAAATGTCGGTTTTACTTCGATAAATTACGAAAATATCACCAAAAACGTTAAACCGTCGTCACGATTATTGTTTGCGTGGTCGCTTTTTTCGCTTCATTGGCACATTTTGGACAGAATTTTTGAAATTCGCGACTATCCTAACGACGCTTTGTGGTATCAATATTGGGTAATCAAAAAAGGTTTGGCCGAATATGGAATTTTTTGGGCGAATAAATAAAAAATTTTGCTTTTTTTCAGGAAATAAATTATTTTCGTGAGAAATTTGGACGATTTGTTGGATTATTATTGGAGAAATTATGGCAAATAAGAAAGATTATTATGATGTTTTGGGGGTTTCGAAAGAAGCGAGCGAAGACGACATTAAAAAAGCATACAGAAAACTTGCCGTCCGTTTTCATCCGGATAAAAATCCAAACGACCCGGAAGCGGCGGAAAGATTCCGCGAGGCGACAGAATCTTACGAAGTGTTGAAAGACGAAAATAAACGCAAACAATATGACAAATTCGGACATGCGGCTTTTGACGGCGCAGCGTCCGGCGGATTTAGCGGCGGCTTCAGCGGTATGGACTTAAACGAAGCGCTAAAAGCGTTTATGGGCGACTTTGGGGGCGACTCGTTTTTCGGCGATATTTTTGGAAATTCACGGGCAAGGCGTACAAATCAAGGCTCCGTAAATCAGGGTAAAAACATTCAAATAAAACTTTCACTTTCACTTAAAGAAATGCACGACGGGGTTTCAAAGACAATAAAAATTAAACATAAAATCGGATGTTCTTCGTGCGGCGGTTCGGGTTCCAAAAGCGGAAAATTAGAAAGTTGCCCGCAATGTAACGGAAGCGGGAGATCGCGCAGGATAATGCAGTCGATTTTCGGACAAATGGTTCAGGAAACGATTTGCGCACGGTGTTCAGGAACTGGGAAAATAGTTAAGGATCCGTGCAATTCCTGTTTAGGCGCGGGAATTGTCGAAGGAGAAGACAAAGTCTCCGTAAGTATTCCCGCCGGTGTAAGCGAAGGTAATTATATAACGGTAGACGGTAAAGGCGACAAAGGGATAAACAACGGAATTTCCGGCGACTTGATCGTAATCATTTATGAGAAAGACGATTCTATTTTCACGCGTCACGGAATCGATTTGATTACCGATATGGAAATTTCGTTCAGCGACGCAGCGCTTGGCTGTGAAATAATTATCGAAACATTTTCCGATAAGGTTAAAGTTAAAGTTCCTGCCGGAACGCAATCCGAAAAAGTAATAAAAATCCCCGGAAAAGGAATGCCCGTTCTCCACAACGAAAGAAACAAAGGCGACGTTTTAATAAGAATAAAAGTAAAAACGCCTGAAAATTTGTCCAAAGCCGAAAGAGATATTTTTGAAGATCTGCGAAAATTAGAGCAAAAACCCAAAAGTATTTTTCACAAATTCAAAAATAATTTCGGTTTGTAACTTTAAAATTGTCGTGAGAAACTTTTTTATCATATTAATTTTTATTATTGGTAACGTTTTCTCCAATAATTCGTTTGAATATGAAGTTCTGGGTTCAATTCCGCATAACCCGGAAAGTTTTACGCAAGGACTCTTAATTATCGGCGAAAACATTTATGAAAGTACCGGTTCGGTCGGACGCGGTTCTCACGTCATAGTCATTGATAAAAAAACCGGGAACGAACTTAAATCGGTAAAATCCGGTGGAATTTTCGGCGAAGGTTTGGCGTTTGACGGCTCAATGCTGTGGCAACTTTCGTGGCAAGAGCAAAAAGCGCTTGTTTATAGCGTAAAATCGTTAAACAAAGTTGCCGAAATCCCTTATAAAGGCGAAGGATGGGGGCTTACTTACATTCCAAAAGAGCGAACTTTTGCGATGTCAAACGGTAGTTCTCAGATAATTTTTCGCGACCAGGAGTTTAACGAAACGGGCAAGATTTCTGTCAAGATGAATAAAATTCCGATAGATAAACTCAACGAATTGGAGATTTGGAACGAAAAAATTCTGGCGAACCGCTGGTACAGCGATACGATTTTTGTCATCGATATACAAACCGGCGACGTCGAAAATTTTATTGATTTGACAGAACTTAGGAAATCCGAAAACCCGCGAATCGCCGATGGAAATGTACTTAACGGAATTGCCGCTATTGATAAAGAAACGCTTTTGATTACCGGAAAAAGATGGCGTAAATTTTACATAATAAAAATAAAACCAAACTGAAATTCTTTCAAAATTTGTTTTTTGCGTAAAAATTCCTTGAAATTAAAGTATTTTTCAAAATATTTTTGGAAGGAGAACAAATTATGTGGGAATATACCGATGAAGTCCGCGACCATTATTTGCATCCGCGAAACGTAGGCGAAATTGAAAATCCCGACGGATTCGGAGAGGTAGGAAATATAAAATGCGGCGATGCGCTAAGGCTTACTTTTACTCTTGATGAAAACAAAAAAATCAATGATGCAAAATTCAAAACATTCGGCTGCGGAAGCGCGATTGCGTCATCGTCTGTGCTTACGGAAATGGTAAAAGGGCTGTCCTTGGAAGAAGCCGAAAAAATTACAAACGACGATATTGCAAAAACGCTTGGCGGTCTGCCGGACGCAAAAATGCACTGTTCGGTTATGGGACAGGACGCGCTGAAATCGGCGATTGAATATTATAGAAATGGGAAAAAACCCTTTGTGAAAGAGGTAAAATCACGGCTTATTTGTACATGTTTTAACGTATATGAAAACGATATTATCGAGAAAATTCGCTTAAACGGACTTACGAGCGTAGAGCAGGTTACAAATTATACAAAAGCGTGCGGCGGTTGCGGAAAATGCGGGGAAGAAATTTCCGGGATAATTAAGAAAACTCTTGCGCAAATGGATGAGGAACATAATCACGAAACTGAAAAACCAAAACTTTCTAAAGACGCTAATAAAAAACTTACCGTTTTTGAGAAAATAGAAAAGGTGCGCAAAGTACTTAACGAAACTGTGCGTCCTGGACTTCAAAACGACGGCGGAGACTGCGAATTTGTAGATATTGACGGGAACGAAATTACGGTGAAACTGTTGGGACATTGTACGTCTTGTCCGTTTTCACAAGCGACAGCGAAAGAATTTATTGAAAAAGAGTTGCAGGAAAACGCTTTCGAAAATGCGATTGTAACGCTGGGATAGTTTTTAATCTGCAAGTCAAAGTTGTAGAAATTTATTCCGCAATACCGATACTTTTATGAAGTTAGCGAAAACTTACACAAAATTTGCATTGTTTATCGGATAAAAAGTATTTTTGAAAAAAATCATAAGGAAAGAGAGCTTTTATGACAGACGCTATTTCTGATAAAATTGTGGACGCGGCGCAAAAGATTTGTGACAAAGATTACAAAAATGCGATGTCTATTCTCGTTGATGTAATTGATGAGGACCCTAATTGTGCGCTTGCTTACAATTATTTGGGAATTATCGCTTGGGAAGAAAGCCGTTGGGAAGATTCTTACGGATTATTCAAAGAAGCGGCAACGCTTGACAAAGGAAACGAAGACGCTATAAACAATCTTATTGATTCTGCATTTAAGTTGCATAAAATTGAAGATATTATTCCTATAGTAGAAACGGCGGCGCAGGAAAATCCGCAAAGCGAAGAATTAACCGGAATTTACAAAACGCTTTCCGACAAAACCAACGACATTTATAAATGCGATCGCGCCTTGCATATCGGTTGGTACAACCCGTTAATCGAAGCGGGCGATAATTTTGCTCAAAGCGGTAATTATGACGAAGCGCGAAGAAAATATATTGAAGCGTTTGACACCTCTGGACCGTCGGCAGAGGCGTATAACGGATTAGGAATTATACAGTTTAACGCTAAAGAATATCGTGAGGCGTTTTTACTGTTTTTCGAGTCGATAAAAATGAATCCCACTAACATTGATACCTTTTTGAATTTATTTGACAGCGCAAAAAATTGCGGAGAAGAAGAAACCGCTTTACAAATATACGAAACGCTTGCGGCGGAGTACTCTCACCTTAAGCGGTTAAAAGAAGAAGCGCAAAGTTTGAATAAAAATTAAAAAACTTAAAAAAATTATAAAGTTTTTTTTCAAATCGTCCGATAACTTAAATATAAAACGAGAAGATTAAACACCTCCCTATGTGTGTTTCTGTCTGGCTTCCCCTGTTCAAGACGGAAAATCTTAAAGTTTTTTTGTAATGGTTCTCTCCCCGGAGAACCATTTTTTTTGCATTTTAATTTTGGCATTTATTATGTTATACTCCAACAGAACGTATTGGAGGTAGTATTTTGAAACAAAAGACAATTGCAAAATCCGGTTCTCTTACCGGAGTCGGACTTCATACCGGCGTTAATGCAACGATAACTTTAAATCCTGCGCCGATTGATTACGGAATTAAATTTGTACGTATTGATTTAGAGCAAAAAATTGAAATTCCAGCAAATATTGATTTTGTCGTAGGCGACGCGAGAGGTACGGCGATAGGAATAGACAACGTAAAAATATTTACAATAGAGCATTTAATGGCGGCTTTAGCGGCAAAAGGAATTTCAAATTGCAGGATTGAATTAAACGCCGAAGAAATTCCGTTAATGGACGGTTCGGCGAAACCGTTTATCGACTTGATAATCTCGCTTGGCGAAGAAGAGCAAGATGCAGAGCAAGAATTTATAGAATTTGACGAACCGATGTGGCTGTATAACGAAAATAACATTGCAATTTCCGTTTTCCCCGCAAAAGATTACTATATAACATTGATGATTGACTATCAAAATCCCATAATCGGAACACAGCATACGACAATTTTTAATTTTAACGACTTTGATAAAGATTTTGCTCCGGCTAGAACATTCTGTTTTCTGTCGGAAATTGAAACCTTGAGCAAACAAGGACTTATTAGAGGCGGAACTCTTGACAGTGCGATGGTTTTGCAGGATATAGCGTTTGACGACCAAAAAGCAAAAGAGTTAAGCGAAAAGTTTCCTAATTCGTCGCCGATTTTTCCGGGAACAAACGGCTTTCTGAGCGATCGTCAGCTTCGATTTGAAAACGAGTTGTGCAGACACAAAGCGGTCGATTTGGTGGGCGATTTGTATTTGCTGGGCAAACCGATTAAAGGTCATATTATGGCGGCAAGAAGCGGTCATGCGGCAAATCATGCTTTTGCCAAAAGAGTAAGAGAATATTTATCTAAAAAAACAGAAAAACAATCCGTTGTAAAAATTACTTACGACGATATTTTGAAAATGTTGCCGCATAGATATCCTTTCCTTTTGGTTGACGGGGTCGATGAGATTATTCCCGGGCATAAAATTACTGCGTACAAAAACGTTTCGTTCAGCGATAATTTTTTTCAGGGGCATTTTCCGGGGAATCCGATTATGCCCGGAGTTTTGCAGCTTGAAGCGTTAGCCCAAGCGGGCGGCTTAATGGTTTTATACGAAGAAAATCTAAAAGAAAATAATGCCGAGCAAAAATCAATGCTTTATATGAGCGTTAATAATTGCAAATTTCGAGCGCCGGTTCGTCCGGGAGATAAACTCGTTTTGGAACTGAATTTGATTAAACAGCGTAAAAATATTTTCGTATGTGAGGCGAAATCTACGGTAAACGGGAAAGTATGCTGCGAAGCGGAACTCACCTGCATGGTGAACGTGTAAGGTTAAAAATGAGCGTAGAAATAAGCGAAAAAGCGATTATCGGTAAAAATGCGGAATTTGGAAACAATGTAAAAATTGCACCGTTTGCGATAATTGAAGATAACGTCGTAATCGACGATTACACAACCATAGGTTCGCATGCATATATCGGAAGCCATACGAAAATAGGAAAAAATTGCAGAATTTTTAACGGGGCGAGCGTAGGAACGATAGCGCAAGATTTGAAATATCGTGACGAAGACGCGTTCTTATTCATCGGAGACGAAGTTATTATCCGCGAATTTGTAACTATAAACAAAGGAACGTCGGCAAATAACGGGATAACAAAAATCGGTAATAATTGCGCACTTTTGGCTTACTGTCATGTCGCTCACGATTGCGAGGTCGGAGATTTTTTTGTCGCCTCTAACAATCTCGCGATGGCCGGACACACAACGATAGGCAGAAACGTAATATGCGGCGGTAACGTTTCCATTCATCAATTTACGCACATAGGCGATTATTCTTTTATAGGCGCCAATTCTTATGTTTCAATGGATATTGTTCCATATTCTCTGATAGGTACGGCAGACGGAGAAACTTTTGTCGCCGGACATAATAAAGTCGGATTGGAGCGAAACGGATTCAGCGCGGACGATATAAGTAAGATAAAAAAAATATATAAATTACTGTTTTTCCGGGAACTATCCGTTTCTGAAGCGAAAAAACAAATTTTAAACGAAGTCGGACAAAATACGATTTCTCAACGGGTTCTGGATTTTATAGAAAAATCACAAAGAGGACTTTTGCGGGTTAGAAGCAAAGAATAACTTGATTTTTTACACGAAAATATATTATTTTGCAACAGTTCGGAGAGTAGCGCAGTCTGGTAGCGCCCCGGTTTTGGGAACCGGTTGTCGCAGGTTCAAATCCTGTCTCTCCGACCAATAAACCGTCGCACCCTTAGCTCAGCTGGATAGAGCAACTGCCTTCTAAGCAGTAGGTCGCAGGTTCGAATCCTGCAGGGTGTATTTCTATCGTTATAAAATACATATAAAACAAAAATTCAAAAAAATAAAAAATCCGGGCGAAGACCGTAAAACAAATATTATATTATTTATGGAGTTTAAATATGACATTACATACACTAAATTTCAGGCAAGGTTTATCGGATTTTGAAGGCAGAACAGTTTATACTTCTTTTCCTTTGTCTGGTTCTTATGAAGTAGTTTTGTTGCCGATAGAATCAAATAGAGGTCATGAATATTTGGCGTTACCTATTGTGGAAAAAGTGAAGGCGGAATCTAATAACGCTATTTTATTAAATAAGGTTGAAATCGAAAAACTTTAAAAGGAAATCCAAATGAAAAATTTATTTAAAATTGTATTTTTTGCATTTGTATTTGGAATACTTAGCGGTTGTGGAAGCGGCGAAAATTCAAATAGTGATGATTTTGTTTTTCCAAAACAAGAATATGTTAAATGTTTTAACAACGAATCTGAAATTGTTCGTTTTATAGGTAATGATGGTAAAGAAATTAATACTTATTCTATTCCATTCTCTGGCTGTAAAAATGTTTTTGATTATAAAAAAGGAGAATATTTAGAAGGAGAATATTTGTTTACGATTGTCCCTGATGTATTAAATGATAGTTTATTAAGTATTTATGAACATCAACTGTATAAGGCATATAAACACAATGGTAAACTAGTGTTTTATTATGAAATGCCAAATTATCAGAGTCCACCAATAGCAGACACAATTAATGTATTTGGAGTCTCATATAAAAAATACTCTTATAGGCGCATAGAATTGCCTAAATTTACGACAAAGGAATCTTTTTTTAATTTCGTTGCTCAAAAACAAATAGAAGTTGATTATATTATGCATTACTCTTTTGCAGAACAGAGTAATATTGTTCTTCAATACTCTATTGGGTATTTTAAAAACAATGAATTCATTATGGGAAGAGTTTCTAATTTTTAGTAAATGTTTATGATTTTCAAAGGGGAACAATATGTCAGGCAGACCACTTTTATCTTCAGCAGATTTGAAGAATTATACAAGCACTTCAGGGGCAGTTCCTGATTTTGATGTTTTATTAAAACCTTATGAAAGTAAAACTATTAAATATGATGAGAACAAATTATATGAGAAACCGAAAGTTATTCCCACAACTCCGTGTTCAATGCAGAGTAATAGTTTGCCATGTTCTCCTAATCCGGCTATACCGAGAGAATATGTAGAGGAATCAGAAGTGAAATTATTGTCAAGGTTTTGTTGCAATGGTTTATGGACTCAACCATCTCCGGCAAATCCTATTAATAATAAGTGTACAGTAAATGGAGGAGCGGGAATTTCTATTTTGGGTAAAAGTAAACACACAATGTAAGGAGAAAAAATGAACTATTTAGCGAGAGTGTTTTATGGCAATAAATGAATTAGAAACAAGAATCCGTGCTGTTACGGGAAATCTTGGTACGGCATTTGAGAATATGAAAGCGAGTTTGAAAAACTCTCGTTTGTCGGATTCGTTTCGTTTCGACGTAGATTTAAGTCGCGTAAATCAGCAAATAAATACAGTTAAATCAAGTTTAGCTAGTGTAAACACAAGTTTTGATGCTAAACAACTTAAAGATAAATTCTCAAATTTATCTGATTCCGTAAATTCTGTGTCGAATGTTAAAGAAAAATTTTCCTCTTTGTTTGACGATTTGAAATCCAAAGTCCAAGAAAGAACCAAAGGCATAAGCGATAATATGAAAAATATGCTAAAAGATTTTGATTTTGACTCGAAAATAGCTGGTATTACCTCAAAAGTTTCTTCATCGTTTGGTGATTTGAAAACCAGAGTTCAAGAGAAAGCAAAAAGTATAAGCGGTGGCATGAAAAATATGTTTCAATCGGGAAATATTAAGGATTTTGCAGGAAATTTAGGAACAAAGTTGTCGGGTGAAAAGGCTTCAAATATTATGTCTATGATGAGAGGAAATCCTATAAATGGAATTATTCAAGAGGCGACATCAAGCATACGAAATTATATTTCGGAAGCAAAGACGGTTTTACCTGCGTCAAATGTTAATGGTATGATGCAGCAAAACGATATGAATGCGAAAGGGTTTTTTGACAAAATGATAAACGAATTACATGTTATCGCTCGCAATACTTCTCAAAAATACGAGGCAATGCAACCTAAACAGGGAGGCATAATTGGCAATAGCGACAGTCATTAAAAACAACTCTCTTTCTACAATGAAATTGGGTAAATATACGCTTAATGTTACGAATTTTGAATTTGTAAAAGAGTATTCAATGGATACATATCCCGATGAAACAAACAGTAACGCGATATACATAACCCCAACATACTTAACGCAGTTATCCGTGTCGGTTACGGGAGTAATTATTGACCCGCCGCAAGATATTCAAGACGCGTTACTTAACGTATTAAATCAAAAATCATTTAAATACACTAAACACAACAGAACATTTTTGATTCAACGTATCAGAGCGGTACAAGCGGAAGAGGGTATTCAAGTAGAACTTGTCGCCTTTACAAAGGAATTATAATATGATTTTGTCGTTAGATATAGAAATGACAAGATCGTCTGCCGGAGGGCAAATTATTTTTGACTCTCCTTTGATGAAATCGGATGTTCCCGAAGTGAATTTTCTGTTATCTCATTTAAAAACTGCGCCAAAATTTGAAAACGGAACGTATAAATGCGAAATTGTAGATACAACGGAAGAAAATTCGAATATTCAATTTAATTTTGAACAAGGCAAAGTTATGTTTCCGTCTCTATTAAAAATAAAAGCGTTGGGAAGAGAGTTACGATATAACACTACGGAAAAATATGAAACGGTTAAAGGAAGTTTGAAAGATTTATTGTACGAATTTAATACGTGGGTGTGGTCGGGAACATATTTGCTCCCTCCGACAGGAGATAAATTAAAATTTATTCAATCGGGTATGTCTTTTGATGAAATGTCTAATTCTTTTTTTTTCACGGAATTAAATCAGGGATTGGGTTATAGATTCCCAAAACGTCCGGGAGAAGTAATTGTTTCGGTAAAATTTATGAAATTTGGTCAAACATATCTTACAAAACAAGTTTCACATGTAAGGCTAGGAGCAAATGAGGACGATAAATTATATGCGGAACTTACCGACGAAGAACGCAGAGGCGGGATTATGAACAAAGAAAATTTGAAAAATTTGTATGCCGCTTGGGATGCAACGAGACAAAATTTAATGGCGCGAGTTAAAGAAGGGTCCGCACAGATAAAAGATATGAAAGAATTATTTCAGAATGGATACGAGTCCGTCAGTAAACTTTACGGCACTAAGGCTTCCGCTCCGAAAATATCCATCTCAAATAGATTTAAATATAAAAAATTCAACGAAAAAAGAAATATCATAAGAGGATAATATGACATTATATACACTAAATTTTAGACAGGGTTTATCGGATTTTGAAGGCAAAACAGTTTATACATCTTTTCCGCTTTCAGGTTCGTATGAGGTTGTGTTATTTCCTATTGAATCGGATAGAGGTCATGAATATTTGGCATTACCGATTGTGGAAAAAGTGAAAGCAGAATCTAAAAGTGCTATTTTATTAAATAAGGTTGAAATCGAAAAACTTTAAAAGGAAATTCAATATGAAAAAATTACTAAAAATTATATTGTTTGCGTTTATATTTGGAATATTTATAAGTTGCGGAAGTAGCGGTGAAAATGGCGAAAATGCAAATAATAAAGAATTTGTGTTTCCCGAGCAAGAATATGTACACTGTTATAATAATGAGCCTCTGTTTGTCCGTTTTATAGGTAATGATGGTATTAGAAGAGAGTCATATTCTGTTCCATTATCTGGTTGCAGAAATAGTTTTGATTACGAAAGAGGAGAGTATTTAGAAGGAGAATATCTGTTTACCATCAGTCCTCATATACTAGATAACGATTCTTTAAAAGTCTATGCTCATCATCTATACAGAGTACACAAACATAATAACAAATTAATATTTTATTATGAAATGCCAAACTATCAGAATCCCCCAATGACTGATACAATAAATATACATGCAGACACATATAAGAGGTTTATTTATAAAAATATAGAATTGCCTCAATTTAATACAAGGCAATCTTTTTTTGATTTTGTTGTTTTAAAAGAGGTAGAAGCAGACTACATTATGTACTATTCTTGGGAAGAACATAATACTCCTAATATTATTTCGTATAATATAGGATATTTTAAAGGTAACGAGTTTTTGAGAGGAAATTTTCTCTCAATTAATGGTAATTAAAAAGAGGAACTATAATATGGCAGGAAAACCACTTTTATCGTCAGCAGATTTGAAAAATTATACAAGTACGCAAGGTTTAATACCAGATACGGATCAGCTGTTTAAACCTTATGAGTATAAGCACATGTCATGGAACAACAATGTATTCTATGAAAAACCAAAATCAGCAGTCACAGTAGAATGTGCTGGTCAATCTAATAGTTTATCATGTGGTTCAACATCTATAGTTTATACAAACGAATCGGAAATAAACTTAATTTCAAAAGTAGAATGTGATGGTTTATGGAAACAACAAACAAATCCACCATCTACTTTACCATGTAAATGTACATTTGTAGGTGATTCTGGAATTTCTATTTTAAAATAAATAAGAAAACAAAAGATTTATAAAAAACGAATAAATTTAAGAAGAAACAACAAAACATAAAAAAGTTAGGCATTTTTCAAAAGAATGTATTATATTTTTTCTAAGGAAAACATTAGACCTCTTGCGAAATCAATATTTTTTTAATTGAGTATGGATTTTTCTTGTTTGTTTTTTAAATTATATTATTTTCCACTCTATGAAATACGAAAACATAAAAAATTACTCCGA
>JAIRUI010000074.1 GCA_031254455.1 Chitinispirillales bacterium
GAAATTCAAAATTCAAGTAACGAAACGGCAAAGATTCTTAAAGATATTGACGAAATCGCTTTCCAGACGAATCTTTTGGCTCTTAACGCCGCCGTAGAAGCGGCAAGAGCGGGTGAAGCCGGTAAAGGGTTTGCGGTAGTTGCGGAAGAAGTGAGAAATCTCGCTCAAAGAAGCGCCGAAAGCGCAAAGAAAACGGCGCAGCTTATCGAAAGTTCTCAGGCAAGCAGTTCCAGAGGTGTGGGGTTGGCGGAAGAAACGTCGGAAGCGATTGGAGAAATTACCGGGGTATCGAACAAAATAGCGATGATAGTGAATGAAATTACGATTGCCGCCGAAGAGCAGGCGCGTGGAGTCGCTCAGGTTAATTCTGCGATTGGAAATATGGATCAGATAACGCAGGCGAACGCCGCCGGTTCGGAAGAATTGGCCGCAAGTTCGGAAGAATTGAACTCTCAGTCGATTACAATGGATGATTTGGTCGGTGAATTGATTGGCATTATTGACGGAGAAGAGGCGAAGATCACAAGGGCGAGACAACACAAAAGCGTTAATTCCAGAAAACTTATTAAACGACCGGTAACGGTAATCGCTCATAATCCTGCGAAAGTAAAACATGAATCTGAGACGCTTATCCCGTTTGACGACGATAAGGATTACTAAAACCGCTAAGGTCTTTTCCTTTAATTCTTCCTGCCGTTTTGAAAAACAGAAACGGCGGGAAGAATAATAATAGACACGGCGCCAAATCAGAACAATCAGTCTTTATATTTTTTCTTTAACGCATCGGCGACAATAGGCGCGACAAAACTATCGACATTCCCGCCGAACCGTGTAAGTTGCTTTACTAACGACGAACTCAAATACGTGTATTGCGATGACGGCATAAGGAAAATCGTTTCAACGTTATCGTTTAATTGGCGATTCGTAAACGCCATCTGAAACTCATAGTCAAAATCCGATAATGCGCGAAGTCCGCGGATTATTGTTGACGCTTCTGTTTGCGCTACCGCATCAATCACTAAACCGCCATACTTTATAACCTCGACATTAGAATAATTTTTTAAACAATTTATGGCAAAATTCAAACGCTCATCAGCCGAAAACAAACACTTCTTATTCGGATTATCCGCAATAACGACAACCACTTTAGTAAAAATTTTTGATGCGCGAATCACTATATCAATGTGTCCGAACGTTATAGGGTCAAACGTACCCGGATATAAACCTATAGACATAAATCAACCTCCTCCAATAAAAGCGACAGAAGACTTTCCATATTTACGGAAATTACAATCATCACAATTTTCTATAATAAATTTTTTTGCAAAATCGTCATCGCTTGCAAATTCAAAAACAATAACACCGTTTTTAGAGCAAATATTCCGTAAGTTTATGGTAATTTCTGTAAGTTCGTTTACGTAATACGGCGGATCAAAGAAAATTATATCAAATTTTTTTTCTATTTTATTTAAAAAAGCAACGGCGTCCTCGCACAAAATTTCAATCTGTTCTTTCCACGTATATTTATTTATCTGTTCTTTTACAAACGTACAAAGCTTTGGATTTTGCTCTACGGCAAGCGCATTTCTGGCGCCTCGACTAATCATTTCCATAGAAAACATACCGCTTCCGGCGCAAAGTTCTAAAGTTTCGGCGGCCGATATCCTGCCTTGCAAAACATTACAAACCGCTTCGCGGACCATGACTTTCGTAGGGCGAAAATTACTCAGGTCTTTTGGAATATTTATTTTGGTGCGTTTATATTTTCCGCCGCTGATTTGCAATTTCATATTACCGCACATTGATAATTATTTTTACAACGCCTTCAAATAATTGTCCGTAATTACCTGTTAATTGTCCGTTGTTTTTTATAGAAATTTCGCTGCATCTAATCGGAACATTTATATCGGATAGTTTTTTGAAAAAAATCAACAAATTATTGAAATTCCCGCTGATTTTAATACTGTAAACATACTCTTTAACATCCGGTTCATACTGTGATTTTTCTAAAATCAGTCCTTGGTTTTTTAATCCCGCCGAATTTGCCGCTTTGACTACGGCATCCTTTACTCCGGCTAAGCGCGGAAGGTCAGGAATATTATCTGGATTTATCGGCTGTTTTATGACGTTTTTCATTCCCGGATAATATTCGGCTTCTATATGAAAGTAATAAAAACTTCCACCGTCTCTAATACTTGTTTTCGGTTTAGGCAATAATTCCCATTCACTTGTTTTTAATCTTGAAAGCATTGTTGAAATCGTTTCTTTATCAGGCGCCGTTCCATCGGCGACAAGCAATTTATAGTCGGATACTCTTATATTATTGAATAAAACGCCTGACGGAGGAATCTTTGAAAACGCTTCCAAAAGCAGAAAAGTAAATTTAACTTCATAATTGATTTGCTCCCATTTAGCCATTTCTTCGTAGTTTTTATTTCCTATAGCGTTTTTAGGAAAAATTTTACTTACCGGGTCCACAATTTCTTCTACAATAGCATCCATCATCGTTCTGGTCTTAACTTCTTGAGAAGTTTCCATAACGCCCATTAAATCTTCACCGTTATCGGCAAACCTTTCTTCAGCCGTTTGTACCCAAAAGAACGAAAAAACGGGAATTAAAATAAAAATAGCCGTAACGACAATAATTCCGGCGGTTTTTTTTACAAACGGTTCTGTGTAATTTCCGATTACATATGCTGGGGAATTAATTAAATTAATTTCTATCATATTCATACCGTCTTATTTGAAAGTGAAACGGCGACACCAAATACCAACGAATATTTCTCCATTAAATCTTTATTAGTTTTTTCATGAACATCTACGCACTTAAACGGATCAATATACGAACAATTAATTAAATCGTTTGATAAAAAATCAGCGTATTCTTTATCGGCAAGCAAATCGCCGGTAAGATACATAGGCACATCTTTTCCTATCGAATTCCGCGCAGAAATTTCCGCACGAATTTTCATAATATCTTCGGAAGAAACCAACTCAGACAAACGAGCGGTGTACTGTGCAATATCGATTAAATCTCCGTCGTTTATGTACGCTAGTGTTATTTTATGATGACCGGATATTGCAACAAGCGCCTCGCCTGAAACGTCATAATTAAAATCAAAAAGATTTACGGCGGAAACAATAGGCGGCTCAATTGCTATTGTTTTAATTCCAAGTCGTTCTATTTGCTTAGTATAGAATGCGATATCCTTTTTTGTGGAAGCGGCGACAAGACGTTTGTTTAAAGAGGCGGGAGAAGATGAAATATTGTAATCTTTAACAGGCGCTCCGGTACGAAGAAGCAGTTCCCAACTCATCATTTCGTTTATGTCTGGGACATCTTCGGATGAATCCGTAACAAATATTATATTTTCAGGAGATTCAAAAGAAACAAGCGCTACCGAAGACTTATTCGCAGAAACGTGTCGTCCTGAAATAATTCGACTAAATGCTTTCTCGACTTCTCTATATCTGTTCATTGTCCTGTGAAGCGGATGAATGAGCAAAGGAGTAACAATCGGTGAGCCAAAGTTTCGGCTCGCAACAGACATAAAATCATATCCGATAAAAATTCCATACGCCTTCAAAATTTAAAACTCCTATAATTTCACAAAATTCTTAAGCGACTCAAATTTTTTTTCACTAATTCCGCTTATTTTTTTCAAGTCTTCAACACTTAAGAATTTACCGTTTTCTTTACGGTTATCAATAATTTTCTGCGCAGTCGTTTGCCCTATTCCCGGAATCAAAACCAATTCGTCTATATTCGCAGTATTTATGTTTACAATTTTACTTCTTTTTTTTGCCGCATTAACCGTTTCGTTTGCAGGTTTATTTTTAGTCTTTTCTTCTTTTTTTACGACAACGTCTTTATCGTTTTTTTGAAAATCAGGAATTTCTCCATCAAAATAAATATTTTGTTCTTCTTGAAAAACCTGCACAACGATCGCATCATTAGGTTTTTTTTCCGCATCTTTAAATATTGACGCCGTCCACAATCCTGCAATTCCTACTATCCAAAAAGCGATTATCCTGCAATGAACGCTTTTACAGATAATGGGATTTTTCAGTTTCATCAACCAATCACTTTCGGTGTTGCGAAATGCAATTTCTTAGCGCTTGGCGCATTCTGCAGCGCCGCTTCCTGTGAGAGTTCTTCCTTAGTTATATCATCACGCAAAACACCGCAATCCGCCGTGATATATGCGGTCGGATTCACTCCCGACGTATCGACTTTCGACAATTTTTCAACATAATCAAGTATATCTGTGAGCGACTTTGCCGCCGCATCTTTCTGTTCCGGCTTTATAGCCAGACGCGCTAAATTCGCTATTTTATCAACGATCTCAACGCTTATCATACGTTCCCTCTTTTCAAAGAATTTCCAATTTTGCAATTTTCGTCATAAGTTGTTTTCTAACGCCGCCGTTAAACAATATCGTCGCCCTTTCTTCTTCGCCCAAACCTGCGATATTAAGTACTCTGCCTATCCCCAATTTATCATGTCGAACCATTATACCGACACGAAGTTTTTTACCCGAACCGGAATTTTCATTGTAAGAATATGTTTTTTTCTCGACAAAACCTTCCTCTTTATTTTGCGGACTCGCATAAGAAAATAATTTAGGGAAAGTATAATTCGCATTATTACGTTGTAAAAAAGAAGAATGACTGTCATATTCGTTAACTAAACTAAATAATTTATAAGCGTCTTTTGGAATTTTTTCCAAAAACGACGATATACACATCGGCTTCACTCCACCGAAACGCATTCTTCTCGAAACGAACGAACACGAAAGTTCTCTCCTGGCGCGCGTAATTCCCACATAAAAAAGACGACATTCCTCGTCAATTTTTTGTTTATCGTCACGAGACTGACCGGACGGCAAAATATCATCTTCTATTCCTACTAAAAATACTTTATCAAACTCTAAGCCTTTGGCAGAATGAAAAGTCATCAGGTTCACCGCATTTTTATCGCCTTGTGAATTATCGATTGCGCTAGCCAAAGTAATTTCTTCTATAAATTCCAAAACAGAGCCTTGCGGATTTTTTATCTGCCAATATGAGACGGCATTAACTAATTCTTTAATATTTTCAATTCTGTCATTCGCCTCTTCCGATTTTTCTTCCGCCAAAATTTTTATATAACTCGTCTGTTCCAACAATTCTCCGATAATATCTTTTGCCAAATTCCCGTTTGAAATTGATTTTTGCAAATTTTCAAGAATTTTTCGTAATTGTTCAATTCCAGAAGCCGCTTTTGACGAAAGTAATTTTTCCGCATTCCCCGATAAAACTAATTCTCCGCAACTTATTCGCCTATTCATTGATTCGGCAATTATTTTTTCTTGACTCGTCCCGCCAATTCCTCTGGCGGGAACATTTAAAATTCTCAAAAACGAAACGTCGTCGTTAATGTTTACCAAAAATTTCAAATAAGCTAAAATATCTTTGATTTCTTTTCTTTCATAAAACGATACTCCGCCTACTACAATATACGGAACTTTACCTTGCAAATGCTGCTCAAAAAGCCGCGACTGTGCGTTAGTACGATACAAAATAGCAATTTCTTTGGGATTAAAACCGTCATTTACGGCATCAATTATTTCGTCGGCGACTCTTTGCGCTTCCTGCAAATCGCTTGAATAATTGTAAACTTTTACCGGCATATCACTTTTTTTACCTGTCCACAACTTCTTACCGACACGATTTTTTACAGACGCCTCAATCATCTTATTTGCAAAATTCAAAATATGCTCGGTTGAGCGATAATTCTGCTCCAATTTGAATACTTTCGTGTTTGGAAAATGCACAGGAAATTGAAGCATATTCTCAATTTGCGCTCCACGCCAGCTATAGATCGACTGATCGTCGTCGCCGACCACAAAAACAGGCGTATTACCGCCGGAAAGCGTTTTGACAAGCATAAACTGGATAGTGTTTGTATCTTGATATTCATCCACTAAAATAAATCTGAAATAATTTTGATATTTCCCCAAAACATCACTATTGTTTTCAAAAAGAATAAGAGTATAAAGCAACAAATCGTCAAAATCCATAGCGTTTGCCTTTTTTAACGCATTTTGGTATTCCGAATACAATTCTATAAATTTTTTGTCCGTATAATAATTTGCACGGTCAGACAATTCCTGAGGAAGTTCAAATTTACTTTTATGCGAAGAAATCATTCCAAGCGTCATCTTTACAGAATAACGCATTTCATCGACATTCAAATTTTTCATAACAGACTTCATAAGCGTCTGCTGATCGCTTGTGTCATAAACAGTAAAATTTCTTGTAAAACCTATTTTTTCGGCTTCGACATGTAAAATTTTAGAACAAAGCGAATGAAAAGTTCCTATCCACAATCCGTCAACCGTTTGTCCTATTGCGTTAGCGACCCTTTCTTTCATTTCGTTCGCGGCTTTTTTTGTAAAAGTCGCTGCAAAAATTTGATTAGGATACAAATGCTTTTCTTTAAGAAGCCATGCAATTTTGGACGTAAGAATTTTTGTTTTTCCTGTACCGGCTCCCGCAAAAACCTGTTCACACCCGCCGTCATAAAATACCGCTTCCTTTTGGATTTCATTTAACGAATTAATTATTTCGTCATACATTATATTTTACCTCGATGTTCGAACAGCCGTTTGCAAAGTTTCAATTAAAAATATTTTTTGCCGCAGATCAAATGCGTAAAATTATTCAGCCCGTTTTTCACAGCAAATCAAGTGTTATTTCAAGAATCTTGTCGGCTTGTTTTGCGGCGCAAATTAAAACGGCGGGTGCGAGCGGAGAAAAATTTTTCACATCGCAAGTTTCATCTCCGATTATCCACGACTTCACCCCTATTTCACGGATTTTTAGGCGATCGCTGTTTCCATATCCTGCGAGTCCGCTTACGCATATAAAATATTTTTCATCAAGTAAAAACCTGTTCGCAATAAGCGCTTTTGACTCGGACGTGTCGAATGCCTCGACGACAATATTAACATCTTCAAAAAACGAATCAATGTTTTTTGAAGTAATTTTTTGCGAAAAAACGGATAAATTCAGATTAGGATTTATTTTACGTAAGTTCTCGCTCAGCGCCTTAACTTTTTTTTGTCCGATTTGGTTTTCAAAATAAAACTGACGATTCAAATTTAACAGGGAAACATCGTCAAAATCTACTACGGTAATATTTATAAATCCCGCCCGCACAAGCGCAGCCGCACAATTTGAACCAAGCCCGCCCGCACCTGCAATGCCTACACGAACCTTTCTGATTTTTTCAATTTGTCGCGAATTGTAATAAACCGCATTAATTTCATCAAATTCCCCCATTTCGCTCCTCATATTTTAAACAATTAATAACTTTACACTTAACTTTCAGAACAAAAAAAGGCGTATTTCTACGCCTCTTATATTTTCGTTTCCGACTCCAAATCCCAAATTAAGAAACTTGCTGTTCTTCTTCTTTTTTCACAACCCAAACTTTTATAACCGCTTCGACATCACGGAAAAATTTAATTGCAATATCATAAACACCCAGCTTTTTAATCGGATCGCCGATAAGAACTGCGGAACGAGGCAACTCAACACCTTTACTTTCGAGCAATTCGACAATATCTTGCTGTGAAACGGAACCGTAAATATCATCGCCTTCTTTTACTCTTACCATTATGGTAAATTGCTGTCCATTAATTTTATCCGCCTGAGTTTTCGCAGCCTGAGATTCTTTTTCAAATTTCTTTGTCGAGTATTTTTTCATTTCTTCATTATGGCGCAAATTTCCTGCGGTCGCCAAAACCGCTACCCCTTCAGGAATTAAATAATTTCTTCCGTATCCGTCTTTTACTTCAACTACGTCATGAGCGTTTCCAAGACGGTCAAAATCCTTTTGAAGAATAATTTTCATAGTTTTCTCCCTGTCCTCCGATTAGTGAATATTTTCCGCGACAAAAGGAAGCAAAGCGATAAACCTCGCTCTTTTCACTTCTGCAGCAAGCTTTCTTTGATGCTTAGCGCAAACGCCAGTAACTCTTCCGGGAAGAATTTTCCCTCTTTCCGTCAATTTTTTTTTCAACAAATCCGAATTTTTGTAAGACGGTTCAATTTTATCTTCACAAAAAGAACAAACTTTATACCTTATAATAGCGTTATTGTTTCTCGGCATATTCTAATCCTCCTCTTCTTCGTCTGATTCGTCCGTTGCCGCTCTTTCGGACTCCGGCTTCTGCGGAGCGATAATAGCGTTATCTTCATAAATAACGGTAAGATGACGAATTATATTTTCGTTAAACTTAAAGCTGGTATTAATAAATTTCCCCGCATTTCCGTTGTATTCATAAACGAAAAGCACATAAACCCCTGTTTTTTTCTTGTTGATTTCATAGGCGAGAACTTTCTTTCCCCATTCGTCAACATTCACAAGATTTCCGTTTGCCGTAAGCAAATCTTCAATCTTCTTACGTTCTTTTTCTATCGTGTCTGCAGGCAAAGAACCTTCAAATATCACAATAGTTTCATACTTACTCATCAAAACCCTCCATCGGTCATTGTCTTCCTTATTAAAAAAGAAGATGGATTATTACAAAAAACTCACTTCCAAATTATTTGGAATTGTATTTATTCATAGCGGCTACAATTCCTTCTTTCAAATAACACTCAACCGCCTGCGCCGCAACATCCGTTTTTTCGTCAACTATTCTCAATTCTTCTTCGGTGAATTTCCCCAAAACAAAGTCAACTATCGAAACGTTTTCCGGCAACGCGCCTATTCCGAATCGCAATCTCGGAAACTCGTTTGAAGTACTCGCAATAATTGATTTTAATCCGTTATGCCCGCCGTCGCTTCCGTTTCCTCTAAATCTCATCGCTCCAAGCAGTAAATTAAAATCATCTACAACTACAAGCATCTCTTTTTCGTCTATCAAATAATAATCAAGCAATTCTCTCGCCGCAATTCCGGTATTATTTACATAAGTATTCGGATGGCACACGGCTATCGTCTTATTATCAAAAATACACTCCCAAACTTGTGAATGCTTAAATTTTTTTTCTTTTGACATCGCACCGTTCAGGACAAACTTATGCGTAATCATAAATCCTACATTATGCCTTGTGGAAACGTACTTTTCTCCTATATTACCTATTCCCATCAAAACCGCAATGCCATTCATAAAAAACTATTTTGCCGCCTTTCCTAAAAGCCGCGCTACGACACGCGCAGACGAAGTTAAAAGGCGAACCCCTTGCGGAAGTTTTACGTCTCCGGCTACAGCCGAATCGCCGGCCAAAAGATTACTTATATCCAATTCCACTACATCGGGAATAGAGTTTACCGAACCTTCGACATCTACTTCATACATCGCTTGATTTAGAATAGCGCCGGATTTTATCGCATCGCTGCCCCCTACCAATTTAAGAAAACTTCGCGCCTTAACCGGACGTTTGTTATCAATTCTCTGAAAATCAACGTGATAAAAAACTCTGTCAACTACGACGTCCCTTTGTTTTTCGCGAATAAAAGCAAGCGCATCGGCTGGAATTCCTTCACCCGAAAGTTCAATCAATTTGTTGTGCTGTTTTCTTGCTACAATCAAACTAAATTCATGGGCGTCAACTTCTATTTTAATCGGCTCAATACCAAACCCATAATAAGCGGCAGGTATCCATCCCGCTTTTCTTGCCTTGCGGGTATATGATTTCCCCGTAAGTTTTCGTACGCGGGCTGTTAGTTTAATTTTATCCAAATCGTTCCTCCTAAGAAACAAGATACACATATTTTTCAAACATGAGCGACTGGGGTGGAAGGATTCGAACCCTCGATGGCGGGACCAAAACCCGCAGGCTTAACCGCTTGCCGACACCCCAATGAAATATCATTTTCCAAAAAATTCCACCGACAATCAGGGGCAAATATAATTTATTTCCAAATCAAAGTGGCGATAAAACGATAATTTTTCTTAAAATTTCAATAGTGTTTTTTGAGATTTTTAAAATCATTAAATACGCCGCGATTTTTTTTATAAAAAATAAAATATCAGAAATTATTTGAAGAATGAGTTATATTTACTATTATAGAATTTTTACGTTATTATGGAAATTAAGGAAATGAAAAAAATTCAATTGTTTCTTATCGCAATCCTCTTTGTTTTGTTTACGTTCTCATGTTCAGGAAAAGACAATAAAGAAGTGGAACATATTTCTGAAGAAGAAAGAGAAATTTTAAATACCGCGACTTATAAATTATTTCCACAGCAAGTACCAGTAATAGACATTGTCGGTGAAGCATCAGGATTATATAGGTATAAAGAAGATTGGACAAAAATAACTTGGCCTTTTGATACTACAATTTCCGGATTTTCTGGGATACTACAGGGGAAAACTTCAAAAAAAAATAACTGTATCTATATGACAAATCTTACTTTCACTAATTTTTCATTGAATAACAATTTGTTTTTTGATGGAAAATTAAAGATAGTTGATGATAATACCTGTTATGAAAAACCTAACAACGGAACTGTGTATTATTTTACAAAAGATATTAACGGAAAATTAAAATTATCCGGTGATTTGTCATGCGAATTAATGTTTGATAATCTTAAAATATCCGTAGCGCGTAATATATTTTACGGATTCCTTGTACTTGCCACAACCAAAGGTAAAGTAGAAATAAAAAAGGGCGATTTTTCAATAGGCGTTACGGAATTGTTTGAGGCTCTTGTGAAAAGTTATATTTGCGACGGGGACCCTTCCGGCAACTGTTGGGTTGATACAGATTATGGAAATGAAGATTATTGACTTATCTTAAACTTTCATATATAAAAAAGGTTCAATCCTAGTTAAGGATAAAAAAATACCATGTTTTTATATAAAATACTATATTGCATTCACAGAGTGTACACATCTATAAAATCAAGATAATTTTAACGGATTTTCTCTTA
>JAIRUI010000075.1 GCA_031254455.1 Chitinispirillales bacterium
ACTGCCGATGGAAGTTACAGAAGAGGGAATCGTTACCGAAGTCAAGCCGCTGCAATAGGAAAAAGCGGAACTGCCGATGGAAGTTACAGAAGAGGGAATCGTTACCGAAGTCAAGCCGCTGCAATCGTAAAAAGCGTAACTGCCGATGGAAGTTACAGAAGAGGGAATCGTTACCGAAGTCAAGCCGCTGCAATCGTAAAAAGCGTAACTGCCGATAGAAGTTACCGAATCACCAATAACTGCTTTGGTAATACTGTTTTTATAAAAATACCATGGCGCAGTAATACTATAATTCGGCATCGCCCCCCCTCCACTAATCGTCAACGTTCCATCCGAAATACTCCACGTTAGCGGACCCGTCTTTCCGCTTTGTCCGAATACCGCCGCCACTGACACCAACATCGCCGCCACAACGGCAAAAATTTTACTTCTATCAAACATATAAACTCCCTCTCATTAATTCTTTAATATTACAAACCCCAGCGTGCATACAAAGTTACATTTCCCGTTACCGAATACAAAGCAAACGCGTCACCCGCCTTTGCGCCGCCCGCCGCCGCAGTAAACCACCCCTGAAATACAAAACCTTCCTTAGACGAAGACGGAAGACTTACGCTTTCTCCGTATTTCGCCGGTTTGTCTGCACAACCGCTTCCACCCTGAACGTCAAATGTTATCGTGTATTCGTTAGGTATCCATTGGGCGTATAGAGTTATATTGCCGCTGTGCGTATATGAAGCGTTTGCGCCGCCCGCCTTTGTTCCCCCTGTTACCGCGTCATACCAGCCGTCAAGCGTGTAGTTAGCTTTACTTGTCGCAGGAAGCGTTACACTGCTTCCCGCCGCTACGGTAATCGTAGTACATGCCGTTCCGCCCTGTGCGTCAAAGGATATTCTTTGAGCCCAGTGAGCGTATAAGGTTATGTCTCCGTTGAAATCTATATTCATATCTTCGTCGCCCATATAAAGCGCATCCGCGTTACCCGCTTTCGTTCCGCCGGTAATCGCGTCATACCAGCCGTCAAACACATAACCGCTTTTATTTGCTTTGGGAAGTTTTATGTTTTTGCCGTATTGTTCGGTTTTTGCAGGACAATTATCTCCGCCTTGTGTGTCAAACGATATTCTTTTTATCCAGTGAGCGTACATAGTAATACTTCCGGTAACGGTGTAACCGTCGCCGTTGTCGCCCAGAAACGCGCCGCCCAAACCTGCGTTATACCAGCCGTCAAAAGTATATTTTCTCTTGCTTGGCATCGGAAGAATTATATTTTCTCCGCTCTTCTTTGATATTGGAGGACAATCGTCGCCCAATTGTGTGTTAAACGAAACCGTGCAGTGCGAGAAAATCGTGTAGTCTCCCTTATCGACATCCGAACAGGCGGTAAAAAACAGAACCGCTGCAATCATTACTTTTAGAAATTTGTCTTTTTTTAACATTAAGCCATCCTTAAAAAAATTAATTGTTATAAATATCCTGTAACCATTTTTCTTTTTCCATATCTTCCGTCTTCGTCATTGCTTAGATTTTAATCTTCCGCTTCAACACCGAAACACTACCCTGTTTCACATTCAGAATAAACATCCCTTTGGCAAGATTATCCGTCTTAAGTCCTGTCGCATTCACGCCGTTTGTAGCGGTGATATTTACTCTGTTTATCAAACGTCCTTGAATATTATAAAGTTCGACTGTGTAATCTCCCGCTTTCAGATTAAGACTTATCTGTCCGTTCTTTATTCCGGCAAACGAAATAGCAGCCACTTTTTTCTCCGCAATTCTGCCGATAGGCGTCGAACCGCATTCTTGCGGCTGATTTCCCGTAACGACGCCTGTAATCGTACCGCAGGCGATTATTGTCCCGCCGTTTGTCAGCGTCGCCCCGCCGGATATACTAAGCGTTGCACTGTCGGCTACCGTAAGCGTCGTGTTGCTCGGATTTGTAAGCGCCGCGCCGTTAGGTATGCCGAGCATGTATTTTTTCTCTATCTCAAAATCTTCTTTAAGTTCTACGTCGCCGTAAACTTTACCGATATTGCCGACAAAAAGAATACCGCCCGTTCTTTTACTTTCGTCGTAATCGTCAACTCTGTTTGTAAGGACAATCGCGTCGCCGTTTAGCGTAAGACCGCCCGCCGCGCCGCCGTCTCCGCCGCCGATGCCCGATGCTGTAGAACTACCGCCTTTTGCTATAATATTGCCGCCGCTTATGGTAATTTCTCCACCGTTACCGTTTCTGCCGCCGCCGATGCCGGCGCCATAATAACCGCCTGTCGCCGTAACATTTCCACCAATTACAACAACTTCTCCGCCATTACCGCCGGCGCCGCCGCCTATACCTGCATCGTAATAACCGCCTTTTGCTATAATATTGCCGCCGCTTATGGTAATTTTCTCGCCGTCGCCTCCGTATCCGCCGCCGATGCCTACGCCTGTGCCGATGGAAGTATTACCGCCATGCGCTTCAATATTTCCGCCGTTTATGGTGATTTCACCGCTATTTCCGCCTATACCGCCACCGCCGATGCCGGCGCCGCCATAGCTACCACTGCTTTTTGCCGTAATTTTTCCGCCGTTTATGATGATTTTTCCTCCATTACCGCCAAGTATGGGATTACTACCATACGAAGAAAAACCGCCGCCGCCGCCGATGCCGGCGCCCGCACCGCTTGCCGACAATACCGACTGATTAGATGTGTTGCCGCTTATCGCTTCAATATCTCCGCCATTAATAGTAATTTCTTCGCCGGCGCCGCCGGGAGCGCCGCCGCCAATACCTGCGCCGGAACCTCTACTTGATATAATTTTTCCGTCGTTTATAACAATTTTCCCTCCACTGCCTCCAATATTATTACCATTTCCGCCACCTATACTTCCACTAATATTCCCGCCGTTTATAATAATTTCACCACCGTTACCGCCAATGTCCCCGGCGCCGCCGCCGATGCCGGCGCCAATGAGACTAATTGTCAAAACAGTTCCACCGTTAATAGTGATTTTTCCGCCGGCGCCGCCGGCGCCACTTGAATTACCTCCTCCTCCGATAGCCGCTCCCCAGCCTCCAAATGCCGTAATATTTCCGCCGTTTATGGCGATTTCTCCGGCGTTCTCGCCGTTGTCTCCGTCTCTGCCGCCGCCTATACCCGCAGAACCTGCTAAAACGTTTACCATCAATTTACCAATATTATCGCCTGTCGATTGAGCGTATATAGTTAAAGCGTTACCTTCGCAAACTTTTATTCCGGCATCGCCGGAAGTTCCGGTAACAGATAAATCGCATCCGTCTTCAAGAATAATATGCGCCGCGCCCAAAACAGTCAGCGTAGTATTGCGCGTCAATTTCATGCTTTTGTCGATAAGGTACCATCCGTTCAGATTGTCAACCGGAGCGATATTCCACGAATCTATTACCGTAACGTTATTTGCGCTTTTTACCGCGCCGCTTGAATCGATATATGCCACATTGTCCTGCGTATCGCTAAACGCCGCCGCTGCGGTAATCGCTATTGCCGCCATTACTTTTAGAAATTTGCCTTTATTTTGCATAAAGTACTCCTTAAAATTTAATTGTTTATATAACCCTGTAACCATTTTTCTTTTCCATATCTTCCGTTTTCGCCATTGCGAGGAGCATAGCGACGAAGCGATACAGCCTTTCTTCTAAATCGCGTGGGCGCAACACGGATTCGGATATTAACCGAACCTAAAACATTATGAATAACGGGAAAGAGAATAAACCTTTTGTGATAAAAACAAGAAAAGGCTGCTCTGCCATAATTCATAGTTTCGCCAAAAATTGTGAATTAAGCCATACCGAAAAGCAGAAGGCAGATAGGCAGAACAGCCTATATGTGTGCTTGTTGCACAATAGAGGCAGTTAGCCTTACCGCTTGTTTAGCAGAGGTATGGTTGAAAAGCAGGGATAAAATCCCCACAATTCACAATTTTTGGCATAGAGAAAATACTATTATGTTTTTTGATAAAACAAAAATTTATTTTTTTCTATACTTTTAAGATTAAATACGCCGCAAATTTGAAAAAATCCTATACTATTATATGGCAAAACGTACTTTACATGAAAATTTATACGTTTATGGAGTAATTTATGAAAATTTTAATGTTTATTTTGGCTGCGGCGGCGATTTTATTTGCGCAGGACGATGCAATGCAGCCGAATTCGGGAATGACGAGTTTGATACCGATGATGGTTTTGTTTTTTGTGGTGATTTATTTCTTTATGATTAGACCGGAACAAAAAAAGCAAAAAGAATTGGATAAAATGAGAAGCGCGCTCAAAAAGGGCGACGAGGTCGTAACTATCGGCGGAATATGCGGAACGGTGTATAAGATTTTGGATAAAAAAGTCGTTATAAAAATCGACGAAAAGGCTATGATGACGGTTCTTACCGCCTCAATCGCCAATATAAACTCCGCAAAAGAAGAGCAGCCTGAAGACAAAAAGACGGAAAAAGATGAAAAAATGCAAAAAACCGACAAATAAGGAAATTCCGGATGGCGGATAAACTTGAAATATACGGTTCAAAAACTCTTCGTCAAAAATCCAAAGAAGTAAATTCGTTTGACGAAACCCTTATAGAATTCGGGAATAAATTGAGAAAGCTTATGTACGAGTACGACGGCGTAGGAATTGCCGCCCCTCAGATAGGAAAGTTAATTCGCGTCATAGCGGTAGATATTCCCAATACCGAAAAAGAGTCGGTCGTTTTGGTAAACCCTAAAATTATTTGGACGTCTCAAGAAACGCAAACCGATAGCGAAGGATGTCTCAGCATTCCCGATATAAGAGCGGCGGTCAATCGTCCGCTGTCGATTTCCGTGAGTGCGTTTTCAACAAACGGCGAACAAATTTCGCTTGAAAAAATTTCCGGTTTTTTCGCTCGTATAATTCAGCATGAAATGGATCATTTGGATGGAATTTTGTTTACCGATAAAATCGATCCTTTGAAAAGAGCCCTGCTTTTAAGCAAACTAAAAAAAATCGCGAAAGAGCGTAAATCTAAATGAAGTGCAAAATTTTTTTATTTATTTTACTTTTTCTTTTATCGGGCGGCTTAACTAAAACCGCCGTAGCGGCGCGAATCTCAAGATCGGCCGATCTTAAAAAAGTAGAAAACGTCGATGCCGACGATACAAAAAATAACGTTGACGAACAAAGTCCTACGGATACCGTTTCGGCTTCAGACAATACAGACGATTTGATGGAAAGAAACGTAATATTATACCCGCTCGCCGATTCAGTCATAAATTCTCCGCGAAAAGTAAGAGTATTATTGAATAAAAATATATTTTCAAAGAATATTTTCGTTTACGGAAAAATTAAAGTATCGTCACAATCAGTCAATATAAATATTTCACAAGGGTCGCTTCGCTTTTCTACTATCGATGAAAACAGCGTTCAAATTTCAGCGCACGGACGTTCGGCGCAAGTCGCACTCCCCTGCACTCTTTCTTTTGTTTCCGTAACAAACGTTTTTTCGTACGACGCAAAAGAATATAGAGGAAATATTATCTTTACAGGCGGTAAAAACGGTATATCCGTTATAAACGTTATTAACGTCGAAGATTATCTTCGAGGCGTCGTTCCTCTTGAAATCGGAGTACGCGGCGAGCAGGAATTTGAAGCGTTGAAAGCGCAGGCGATCGCCGCAAGAACCTACACGCTTTCAAAAATCATATACGGCAAAGATAAAGAATTTGACTTGTTGCCGACAACCGCCGATCAGGTTTACGGCGGAGTGAATTGCGAATATGCGCTTTCCGACAAGGCGATTAAAGAAACGCAAGGAATCGTAATAGTAAAAGACGACGCCGCGCTTTTAGAAACTTATTATCATTCGACCTGCGCGGGAAAAACCTCGGCGATAGACGAAGTTTGGAACAGCGCGCCAAACGCTTCTTTGATTTCAAGAACCGATTTACGCCCAAACGGCGCGCCTTACTGCGGAAATTCAAATTCGTATTCTTGGAAAGAAACGTGGACGATAAATCAATTTTCGCAAATTCTGAAAAAATATTCAAAATTATCAAACGAAAAGCCGTTTGACGGAACTGTAAAATCGGTTTTTGTAGTTTCAAGAAGCGAGAGCGGAAGAATATACGATTTGGCTGTCGTATCAGAAAAGGGAACTTTCCATTACGGAAAAGATAAAATACGCTTTATTTTAAGACGTCCGACAAAAGAAGAAGAAATTTTGAGAAGCGCGAACTTTAACATAAAAATGGAAAACAATCATATATACGCCGCCGGATACGGATACGGACACGGAATAGGAATGTGCCAAACAGGGGCTATAGAGCGAGCGCGAGCGGGACAAAATTACGAAGAAATTTTGAGAGCGTATTACAACGATATCAAATTTTCAACATGGGACGAAGTCGTTATATCCACTTGCGCTTTCTGAAATAAACGAACATTACGACGACAATCAAAATCATAACCGCCCAAACGGTAAGATAACCGTAATTCCAATTCTCAATTTCCGGCATGTTTTTGAAATTCATTCCATATACGCCCGCAATAAACGTCAGCGGAGCGAATAAAGCGGAAAAAACCGTCAAAAATCTCAGCGTTTCGTTGAAACGGTTGGCTACGTCCAAATTATAAATTTGCAAGTTATCGGAAAGCATATCGCGGCATGTTTCAATAGCTTCGTTAGACCGTACGGAAATATCAAGCAAATCTTTAAAAAACGGCTTGGTGTCTTCATCTATCAAATCGCTGTCGGATGAATTCATTTGAAGAATAAATTCACTCGTCGGTCTGAAAATCCTGCGTAATTGGTTAAGTTCACGCTTTAAGAAAGTCATTAAATCTACAAGGTTATCGGAATTACCGCTCTCCAAAACCCCGTCTTCAAGATCTTCTATCTTCTCCCCTATTCTTTCCGTAATCAAAACATAATTTTCAACAACCGCGTCAATAAGCAAATATGCGAGATAATCCGCACCGCTTCTGTAAATCCTTCCTTTTTTTTTACGGATTCTATGGCGAACATATTCAAAAACATCCATTTTTATTTCTTGGAAAGTAAGTACAAAATTTTTGCCGAGAATTATGCTCACCTGTTCGTTTATTATTTCTTCGCCTTTATAACTCAGCATTTTAGTTATTGCGAAAAGATAATAATCAAAATCTTCCATCTTAGGGCGTTGGTGAGTGTTTAAAACGTCTTCTATGACAAGAGGGTGTATATCAAACAACGCTCCGATTTCTTTAACCTGTTCGTCGTCGTGAATACCGACGACATTTATCCATGAGACAACGTTCCCGTTTAAAGGAAGAACTTCTCGAATGTCGTCGACACCATATTCTTTATATTCATTCGCGCCATATTCGATAATATCTATGGAAAGGTGTTCTACTTTTTTTTCGCCGATAAACACCGCTTGTTCGGGTATTATACCGATTTCGGCGGAAGCGTCATATATTATTTCTTCTTTTTCTTTCTCTTCTTCCACTTTTCCCTCGTTTTAATAAAACGGCGGAGAGGGAGGGATTCGAACCCTCGGTAGAAACAAGCCCTACAACGGATTTCGAGTCCGCCGCATTCGACCACTCTGCCACCTCTCCTATGTCGCCGAAAATAAGTTTTGTACGACGATTAAATCAATAGATTTTTCCGTTTTTCTCAAACAAACAGACAAATTCTTTATAAATAAATAAAATTGACTTCAAAAACACACTTAAAATTTATGTTAATTGCAAATTCTTTTTATGTAGTCTATCGGACTGCCGTTTTTTCTGCTTTTATCCGAATATTCGTCATATAAAAGCGGTTCGGTTCTTATAAGGATTTGCTTTAGCGTCTTATCAGTAAGATTGCTTACGGTTCCGTCGAAATTATCAATAATAATCCACGCCTCGTTTACGCCTTTTTCACTATGCCCCTGTGTTCCGGGAGGCGCACAATAAACTCTTCTAAAATATGAAAATCCGTCACAACGCGTTAATTTCCGAAATCTCGGAGCGCCGAAATTATGCTCTCCGTCGGCAATAAAATAATTTTCCCCGTCGCCGAAAATAATAATTTTTTTACGGTAAAGTTTAATTTTTCCGCGTTCGTCTTTGTATTCCAAACGAAAATCTTTGTCGTTTTTGTCAACAGACTGTAGAATTTCAGAAATCACAAAAGACGAATCCAAAATATCGGGGGTATTGTCTTTATATGCCTGCATGGTCGAAAATCCTCCGAAAGGCGCTTGTGCAAAAATAGCAATCACATTAAATATTACCATGTAAAATGTTTTCATTTTTTATCCCTTTGTTCGTATCACAAAATAATACATGGGCGGACAAAAACAAATCAATATTTATTTTCGGCGTCGCAATTATAGAATTAACGAACAATTTGCCGAGAATTTCATGCGTTATCGGCAAGATTTTCCAAAACTTTAATTTTTTTTCAAAAAAAATATCAAAAACAAGAATTGGCACAAAATTTGCTATTCGAAGATGTATTTTTTCTGAAAATATCGGAGAACAAAATATGAAAATGAAAAAATTTACGGCGGGTACAATAAGCGAAGCGTATATCAAAGTAAAAGCGGAACTTGGAGAAGACGCGTTAATTCTGGGGACAAGAAATCTACCCGCGTCGCTTGTTCCGTTTTATAACGGCGACAAAGTAGAAGTTACCGCGGCAATCGACGAAGACAATAAAATCGCACCTGCAAGAATTCCGGAAATGGCGGTTAATACAAAAGGCAATAATCGGGAATTTTTGGCGCGTCTAAAAACTATAAATTCTACAGAAAAAGAAACACCGCCTACAAATAAAACAAGGCAAATTTTACCTGCGGAACAAAAAAATGAAGAAAAAAAAGAAACGACGGCGGAAAAACCGCAAGAATCCGTCCATATAATGAAAATACATGACGATTTGAGCGACATGAAAAAACTCCTCGCGCAAATTTTGGCGACAGGCGAATCGCGTGTTTCAGGCGGATACGCAGGAGCTTGGGCTATTTTGTACAAACGGCTTGTAGATAGCGAAATTCGAGAACTTTTAGCAAAAGACTTGCTTGACAAACTTAAACAAACTACGCCCAATCCCGGAAAAGAAATCACGAAAGCGTTTTTGCAGTCTCTTGCGGACAGTTTTCCGGTTTCCGCTTGTGAAAATGCGAGGATTCAATTTTTTGTAGGACCCACAGGCGGCGGAAAAACCACGACTATAGCAAAACTCGCGGCGTATTTTTCATTAGAAAAAAAGAAAAAATGTTCGCTTATTACAACAGACACATACCGAATTTCCGCTATTGATCAACTGCGGGCGTATGCCGAAATAGTAGATATTGATTTACAGGTAATTTATTCTCCGGACGAAGTTTCCAGCGTTATTGAAAATTGCAGTGACAGCGATGTTATTTTGGTTGACAGCGCCGGACGAAGTCAGAAAAACCGCGAACATATGGACGAGTTGGCAAATTTTATGCGTGAATTAAGCCCCGATTGCACTCATCTCGTATTGAGCGCGACGACAAAAGAATCCGATTTGGTAGAAATTGCCAAACGCTACAAACCGCTTGGAATTACGCGCTTCTTATTCACAAAACTTGATGAAACGCTTAGACTCGGAAACATTTTTAACGTTGTAAATTCAATCGGCATTCCGGTTTCATATTTCACGACCGGACAAAGCGTTCCGGACGACATAGAAACGGCGCGTTCAGCAAATTTCGTCAAAAAACTACTTGAAGGAAGTTCGTTATGAAAGACCAGGCAGAAAAATTGAGAAAAATCGTGGGAAATATTTCAAACGCCAAAACAGCAGATAAAAAAATTTGCTCAATTATGCTTTTAAGCCCGGAAAACGAAAATTTTGATATATCCGCGCCGCTTTCAAAAGCATTCGCTATGCGCGAAAAAAAGGTACTTATTATTGACGATCGTTTTGGTGTTGAAAATCTGAAAACGACGTTTAAATTCCCCCCGAAAGAAACATTGAAAAATTATTTGCAAAACGAATGTTATATCGACAATATAATTGGAAATATATGTGAAAACGTCGATTGGGTTTCCTACAGAAATTACGATTCTCCTATAGAAATAGGCAATTCGGATTTGAGCAAGTTCATTTCGGACTTATCGAGCGTCGCCGCGAATTACGATTATATTATTATTAACGGCGGAATGGAAATTTCAGAGAACACTCTTATGTTAACAAATTCCGCCGGCGCTGTTATTTTAACCGCCGCTCCGAATCCCGCTTCCATTACCGACGCTTATTCCGCACTGAAACTTTTGGTTTCGCAGATGCGGGCAAAAGAAAATATTTATTTTTTGATAAATACTAACGGAAATGAAAACGAAAGCGAAGTACAAAGCGTAAAAGAAAAGTTTTTTGCACTTACGGAAAAATTTATAAATTTCACCCCTAACTTTTTGGGATTTTTATCTTTAAAAGATTCTATAAGTTTTTCCGATAAAATAAATTCGACGGCAGAAAAAATTGACGAAAACAACATAGGTGCGAATCAAAATTTCTTTGCGAATTTCGCACAATCAATCGGAGGAGAATTATGACAAAAGCGGTTCACAGTTTCAGTATTTTTTCCGCCTATGGAGCGTTTATTCTGATATTTTTATCAGGATACGATTTTTCGGGAACTTTCACTATAGAAAGTATTACGCCGCTCATTTTAAAATCTTTGTTCGGCGCAGTCCTGTTTTGGTTTTCGGGAATTATTATAGGAGATATTTTGGTGCGCGGAATCATAGAAGACGTTGACGTAAACAGTTTAGACGTACTTGAGGGCGGTTTGGAACAGCGTATAGCCGAAGAAAAGAAAAAAAATCGCGTAGAAATTGTAGATAAAGATCTAGTTCTGCTGACAAATGAAGACGCAAAGACAAGAGAAAAAAAAGGCAAAACGAAAACAATTAGGTTTATAAACACACATTAAAACTTCTACCATAACGTATTTTTGAAAATTGAAGGAGTTAAATATGTCTAACGTAGACGCTCTTTGGGAAGAATATAAAAAAAATAACTCAAAAGCGGTAAAAGATAAAATTCTCGCCGAATACGCCGGCTTGGTAAAGTATATAGCCGACAGAGTCGGTTATTCGCTTCCAAGGTCTGTTGACAGACAGGATTTGATTAGTTGCGGAATAATCGGACTCATTAAAGCCGTTGAAACTTTTGATCCCGCCAAAGATATAAAATTTGAAACATTTGCAAGTCATAAAATACGCGGCGCGATTCTTGACGAACTGCGTTCATTGGATTGGGTTCCGCGTTCGGTTCGACAAAAATCCAAAGTAATACAAAAAGCATATTCCGATCTGGAAGAAAAATTAGGAAGAACCCCTTACGACGACGAAGTTTGCAGTTATTTGGACATAGATACCGAAGAATTTGAAAAAATGCTCGCCGATTCCGCTCCGGCAAACGTTTTTTCGCTTGACGAAACATTCGGAAAACCCGATAGAGATTCAAAAGACATCTCTATTTCAGAAACGATAGAAGACACCAATTCCGACAATCCGTTGCAGAAACTCGGTTATGACGAAGTTAAAAGAATATTGAAAGAGGCGATCATTACGCTTCCCGAAAAAGAAAAATTAGTAATCGCTTTGTATCATTTTGAGGAACTTACACTTAAAGAAATAGGTGTAATATTGGACATTACCGAATCTCGCGTAAGTCAAATTCACTCAAAAGTTATGCTAAAGTTACGTTCTAAATTGCAAAACAAAATGAAAGATTAGAATTATGAACGCTATCGACGTCCCCGCATCATTTCAAAATCTTGAAAATATGAACAGGATTCAACAACGGGAAGTTACGAATCCGCTTGCATACGCCATGAGAAACAGCGACGAAGACGCCAAACGTCTCGAAAACCAACTTCACCATGTACATGAAACAAACAGCGCAGAAAAGACAGAAGTGGACCCCGACAAACAAAGGCGGCAACAACAGAAAAATAAAAAAAAAGACGAAGAAAAGCACAAAAACCGCGGACTTGAAAACGGAAGATTTGTCGATTTTACCGCATAAGGGAAAAATGTCATCAAAATCCGAAAGAATAAAAAATATTGCATCAAAAGTTGGGAATCTACCGATACTCCCAACCGTAGTAGCCAAAATGATAGATTTAGCCGATGATCCCGAAACGCAGACCGAAACGCTTGCAAGATTGATTTCCAACGACCAATCGCTAACGGCGCGAATATTAAAAGCGGCAAATTCCGCATACTACGGGCTTTCCCGCGAAATTTCTACAGTTGATACGGCAATAGTTGTCATGGGTTATAAAGCGGTAAAAGAAATAGGGCTTTCTCTTTCGGTCGTTGATTCGCTAAAAAACATGGGTTCAATAAACCGCTTTGATATCCAAAAATACTGGGAACATTGTTTAGGAGTAGGTACCGCCGCAAAAGAAATCGCTAAAAAATATCTTTCTACGGATGCCGGAGAATTGTATGTCGCCGGACTTTTACACGACATAGGAAAAACGATTTTAATTCAATATGCACAGCAGGATTTTTATAGTGTTTTGGATTACATGGAACAAGAAAACATTTCGTGTTTTGAAGCGGAAGAACAAATTTTGGGAATTACTCACGGCGAAATAGGCTACATTATCGCCGACAGGTGGAATTTACCGGTAAAAATCGGAATGATCATCCGCCATCACCATTATCCGCAAAACGCGCCGAAAAATTTTACAGCGGAAGCAGCCATTATCGATACAGCCGATACATTGTGCCATAATTTAAACATAGGCAATGCAAATCACAGAGTCAACAAAAATATAAATCCGCAAATAATTCAAATTTTTGACAAAACCAATTCGTTTGACGCCAGCGAAATCACCCTAATCGGCAAAACTCTTAAAACCGAAATCGAACAAAACGAATTATTGCATTTTACTAATTGATAATAAAAACGTTAATTTTACAAACCGGGAGAAAGAATTAATGATCAGCATATATAACGAAAGATTTAGAAAATTGTATAGTATCGCTCCTAAAATAGCAAAACTTATGAAATCCATTCATGCTAAAATTCTATTTTTGCTAAATTATAAACAAGACGAAAATTCATTGAAAAGCGGTATAGAAAAAATATTTTTACAAGAAAAATCACCTCTTTTTTACGAAATAGAAATTGAGACTATAAATAAATGTAACGGGACTTGCTCTTTTTGTGCAATAAATAAAAATATCGATAAACGTTCTTTGGTAAAAATGAGTGAAAACGATTTTTTCAAAATTATTAATAATCTTGCAGAACTTAATTTTTGTGGATTAGTCAATTATTTTTCAAATAACGAACCTCTATTAGATAATAGAATATTTGATTTTATTAAATATGGAGTTTCTAAACTTCCTAACGCATATCACATAGTATATACAAACGGAATACTGTTAACGGAAGAGAAATTTCAAATGTTAATAGATACAGGACTTACTTATTTAAGAATTGATAATTATAATGATAAATTAAAAATGAATTCAAATATTTTAAAAGGTTCAATCCTAGTTAAGGATAAAAAAATACCATGTTTTTATATAAAATACTATATTGCATTCACAGAGTGTACACATCTATAAAATCAAGATAATTTTAACGGATTTTCTCTTA
>JAIRUI010000076.1 GCA_031254455.1 Chitinispirillales bacterium
TTGGACGAATTTTTAAGGTTTTGGCGAACCATAGTCAGCTTTTTTACTTATTGTTGTATCTGAATAAATAAAAATCCTCTAATAGTCCGTTCTGAAAATCATACTTGTGCAACAGACACTTTATTCTCGCTTTCATTTATGCTCTTTCTATATAGATATTAAAAGGAGAATAGTCTGTTCAGGCTGTTCTGTCTGCCTTCTAATATCTATAGGCGTATTCACCATTTTTAGCGAAATAATGAATTTCGGCAGGACAACCTTTCCACTGTCTTCTGTCTTAACTTTAACTTGCCAAAATAGGCAGAAGGGATTGAGTGTTATGAGAGTTTTAAAGAAACGGTTGGTTTTTGAACTGATGGTGTTAACGATGGTGTTTGTTGCAGGATGCGGTGGTGGAGCCGATGATGATAATAATGGCGGTGGAAATAATAATGGAAAGCATAGCAATCTTTCAAATAAAACAGTAACATGGGAAAATTTGGATGAATTTTGGAATATGGTTGTACAAGCATCAGATTTATATGCATCAGCGCCTAATGCAATAATTACACACAGTGCCAATGAAACCATTACAACTTATTCTGGCAAAAGTGGAAAGTATGTTACAAGGGTTTCATATACCTTAAATGGAACAAAATATAATTCTGAAGAATTTTCACAAAAACTTTCAGAATTTAGGCAACAATATATAGGTAATCGTTTCTCACATGAATATACTATGAATATGAGTATTGACAGTGATGATTTTTCACAAAATGAAAGATTATTTGCAGATATAAGCAGTATTCGGATTTTTAAAACAACTAATGAACTCGAGGAAAACGGTAGAGTATATTCAGCAATAACAGATTATACGTCAAACGAAACGTTAGATTATAGTGGCGAGTTTAAGGCAAGTATAGTTTTTGACAATTTAAAAATTAGCCCATGGGGAGGAACGTTTAATAACTATGTTTCCGGTAAAGTTTTCATAAAAAGCGGTGGTAATACTTTTGATATTACCGAATGGTATTTAGCGAAAAACAGAATGTAATAATGTCGGTATGAATTATCAGGCAGGGAGAAATCTCTGCCTTTTGTTTGAATTATTTGTGTAAAATTGTATATAGTCAGGAAAATAATTTATATAAGGTTAGAGAAAGACGAGGGTTTTCCATTTAATTTAATAGCGGGGATATGCAATTATGAAAATAATTATTGATTTCGCAAGAGGTCCGCTAAAAAGTACGCCGTAATATTTCTTAGGCGTTTCACATAAATGCGACAAATCAAGAATGTGATTAAGACGGCGATAAAAACTGTTTGTATATGATTTACAAATTTTCCCGTTTAAGCAAACATTGAATTTATAATGCTGTCGCTTATTTTGTCTATTTTGTCCTCAATCAAATAATTCCCCGAATCGACCTGCGCCTTTATGGCGGTAACCAAACCGACACGCACATTTTCATGGCTTTCGACAATTCTTTTGAGGGCGGCGATATTTTTATCGTCCGACGAACCGGCGGAAACCCTATTGCTCAACGCAACGGAATCTTTGAGTTTTTCGTCTCTTTTTGTGTTTGATTCTTTTGCGTTTGCGGATTTCGGCTCGTAGGCGGCTGTATAAATATTACCGCTTATCTGTCCTATAGTAGGCATAACAAACCTCCTTGCTTATCATTCGCAGTACCTGAAACCCATCCTATTATCTTATTATCGGCATAAAATACATTTTCTTTAACGATAATTATCAAAAAAAGTCAGTTTCCCAAAGATTTTTCTGCAGAAATTGTTGTTTGTTCCATAAGCGACGCAATGGTCATAGGTCCCACGCCTCCCGGAACCGGAGTGTACGCAAAAGAGCGATCTTTGCAATTTTCCAAATCAATATCGCCGCATTTTTGTTGCGGATGATACCCCGCGTCAATAATAACGGCGTTGTCGGCTATCCATTCGCCTTTAATAAATTTAGGTTTTCCGACCGCTCCTACAACGATTTCCGCATCTTTTATCATTTTATCAAGATTTTTCGTTTGCGAATGACAAACGGTAACCGTAGCGTTTTTATTGAGAAGCATCATAGCCGCAGGTTTTCCCAAAATTGCGCTTCGCCCCACGACAAGTGCATTTTTCCCTGCACAATTAATGCCATAATAGTCAATAAGCCGCATAATTCCGCTTGGCGTAGCGCTGCCGAAAACGGTTTCTCCCATAGCCATCTTGCCAAAGCCTAAACTTGTAACGCCGTCAACGTCTTTTTTAAGTAAAATTTTATCAAACGCCGCTCGCTCGTTAATTTGGCTTGGAACGGGATGCTGCAATAAAATTCCGAAGACGTTTTTGTTCTGATTCAAATCTTCTATTTTTTCAAGAAGTTTTTTGGTTGAAGTGTCATGAGGTAATTCTATTTTCATCGGCTCAAGTCCGATACGCAAACATGCGTTCCCTTTCATTTTCACGTAAGTCGCGCTTGCAGGATCGTTTCCGACCAAAATAGTCGCCAAAATCAGGGGAGCGTTTCCGTTTTTATTCTTCAATTCACAAATTCTGCTCTTTAATTCGTCTTCTATTTTTGCGGCTAACATTTTACCGTCAAGAACAATCGGCTGCGACATAAAACCCTTCTTTTCAAGAATGAATAACGGTATGTAAAATAATAAATAACCCTCATGATTTGCAAAACGTAAAAATTATATTTACAAAGTTTAAGTATTGTATTTTGCTGCGGGAAAATATTAAATTATCTAAACAGATATGGAGGGAATATGGATTTTAATAAAAACAGAGAAGCGTTATTGAAGCAATTCTCGCAGAAAAAGCAAGCAAGCATTATTGAGCGGAGAAATTTAGAGGCAAGAAACAGAATTAAAGAAAAAGAAAAGGAAAAAACCGCCGTTTCAACAGACCAAGCCGATGAAACCGTACAAAGCGTCCAGCAAACAGTTTCAACGCCCGATACCGCTGTCGCGCCGACGGCGACGGACGATGCAAAAACAAAAACACAAAAACCGCCGCTTGCGCTTTTCGGCTCCAGAGGACTGTTCATTACGACATTGAAAAGTATTTTACAGCAATACTGCGAAGTTTATGAGTTTTACGAAATAGACGAGGCTACAGAATTTTTGTTTGAAAACAAAACGCCTATCTCGGTTATGGATATAGATTCGCCGAACGACCCGACACATTGTCAAGATTTTTTCACAACCGGAAAAACAGTAAATCCCAACATGCATTGTATAGTTTATCAAAAAGACGAAAAACTTTCGGAAGAAGCGGAATTTCTAAAAAAACAGGGGGCGACCATTATGCAAAAACCGGTTAACGGAACAGAATTGATTGATTTAATAAAAAAATTTACAGCCGAGTAAATTAAAAATGACTTCCCGCAGCGAAATATCGGCTTATCTTGACAAATATTTGAGCGTCGCCGAAATTGACGATTCTTCTTTTAACGGTTTGCAAGTCGAAGGGAAAGAATACGTTAGTAAAATTGCATTCGCCGTTGACGCGGGAATAGAGGTTTTTGAGAAAGCGAAACAGGAAAACGCCGATATATTGATAGTTCATCACGGGCTTTTTTGGAAAAAAGACGATTCGCGATTTATCGGGATGAACAAAAAACGTATCGATACTTTAATTTCCGCCGATATAAATCTTTATGCCGTTCATCTTCCTCTTGATATGCATTGCGAAGTCGGAAACAACGTAGAAATAATAAAAATAGTCGGCGCAAACGTTTCAGGAAGATTTTTGAAACACGGAAGCGGTTTTGTCGGCGCAACAGGAAAATACGGCTCGCCGAAAAGCGTTTTACAAATTGCGGAAATTATTGAAGACAAACTAAAAACCAAACCTTATGTCTTAGACGAAAAAAGAATTGTTTCTGTAATTGCTGCGGCAAGCGGCGCTTGTTCTTCAGACGCTGTAATACAAGCAAAAGAAGCCGGTGCGGATTTGCTTATTACGGGTGAAAAACGGGATTTTTATCATTTGGCTAACGATTTGGGAATATCTATGATTTTTGCCGGACACCATGCAAGCGAACAAACGGGTATTTGGGCGTTGAAAAAACATATCTCAGTAAAATTTCCCGATATTGAATGCGTGTATATAGAATGCCCGACAGGATTATGAAAAAAGGATTTTTATGAAAATAGATCTCAACGGAAAACTCGCACTTATTACGGGCGCATCCGGCGGAATCGGAAGAACTGTCGCAAAAACCTGCGCTTTATGCGGAGCTGATGTCGCTTTACACTATTACAAAGACAAAGATTCCGTACAAAAAGTTGCAGACGACATTCGTAATATAGGGCGCAAAGCGAAAATATTTCAGGCGAATATTACTTGCGCACAAGAGATAAATACAATGAAAGACGCCGTTTATGCGACGATGGGAACGCCTCAGATTATTGTCAATAACGCCGTTATACAATACGAATGGAAAAATATTCTTGAACAGGATTTGAAAGATTACGAAAGTCAGTTTCAATCCTGCATAATGCACAATGTACACATGATAAAAGCGTTTGTTCCAGAAATGGTGAAAAACAAATACGGCAGAGTAATAGCCATGAATACGGAATGCGCTATGGAATTACAGGAGACTCAATCGGCGTATGTCGCAGGAAAAAGAGGAATGGACGGACTGTTGAAAGTTCTTGCCCGCGAAGTCGGAGAGTTTGGAATAACCGTTAATCAAGTAGCTCCGGGATGGACGATAACCGAAAAATTTAACGGCGATTTGCCGGAAGGCGCCGATGAATATATAACACAAATACCGCTCAAACGAATGGGAACCGACCAAGATATAGCGAACGCCGTAGTGTTTTTGGCTTGTGATTTGGCTTCCTTTATTACCGGCGCTTACATTCCCGTGTGCGGCGGAAACGTCATGCCGACAATTTAAGAACGGCTGGAATAAAATAACTATAAAAAGCGTTTAGCCTTACAACGATAATGGGACTTATATAGCTGTGTCGTCAGTGTCCGCTAATCCTACTCTATAAGCCGAAATTGGATTGCGTTAAATAGATGGAATTTATTAAAGCGATTTTTGCGACAATATTGCGCAGAGAGAGATTTTGCGCTCCGTTTTTGCGGAAGTATTTATTTTGTTTCTATAGTTTCATAAACTTCACGGTCAGGCGTAGTCAAATCCAAACCGGCATCTCGAAAAGCGTCTTGGATGTTTTTATGCAACTCCGAATAAACCTGCATAACCCCTGCTATTTCTTTGGTATAAGCGTTGATTTCATAAACGCAGTAAAAATTGTCAAGCGATTTCTGAAAAACGAACGGTTCCGGCGTTTCTTCTATAAACTGCGTTTTTTTTGCCGCTTTTATCAGCAATTCGTGAATTTTGCGCCATTCGACCGAATAATTATAAGTGATGTCCGCATGAATTATCAAACCGTTCCCGGATTCGTTTGAATAACTGAAATTTGTAATGTTCGATGTCAAAATCGTGATATTTGGAAATGTAACATATTCTTTTTTGTCTGTCCGTATTCTAACTACAACCGCGGTTTTTTCGACTACCATGCCGACGTTTTCGCCGATTTTTATCCTGTCGCCGATTTTGAACGGACGCATATAAGTTATCACTAATCCTGCGACCAGATTCCCGATTGCCGAAGAAGAACCGAGCGAAATTATTACTCCTACGAACAGAGAGATACTCTGAAAAACTCGCGTGTCCGAGTAAGGCAAATATGGAAAAATCACCGCTATGGTGAAAATGTAAATCATGTATTTTAACAGTAGATAAGTCGGTTTTGCCCAGTCGGGATAAAATCCTTTGATTATAAGTTTGCCGTTTTCGATTTCGTTGCTGAAAAATTTCAGCATTTTCAAAACGTATTTTACGAAAAATAATATTACGATAATCGTTATCAGTTTTGGAATATAATTTACTATTCCGAAGAAAATCGTTTTTACAGGAGATAAAAAGTATCCCCACAGTGTAACCGCAAAATCGTGCGTTTGAGGGAAAATCCCAAAAATCAGCGGGATCGTCATAAACAAAATCAACATTGAAAGCGTGTATTTTACGAATTTGAGCGAAAATAAAACTCCACGTAGAATTTGCTTTTGGTCTAATATTCTGTATTTTTTGAGCGTTATCGCTTTGAAGTGTTTTTCGCCGTATGAAACTATAGCGTTTGAAAGGCGTCTGAAAAGCAAATGAGTTCCGAATATGAGCGATACGGAAACGGCCGTTATTAAAATCGCTTCAAATATTTCACCGAGAAAACCTATTCCGTTTTTTTGAATATTTTTGAATATTTTTGAAATTTCCGTTACAAAATTATTCACGGAATTTAAAAGTTTCGCCGAAATTGATATATTGTTTTTTACGGGCGACAAAGAAAACGAATCTTTTATTTTTTGCGTATCTACGGGTATTTGTACGGATGGGACAGAGTTCAAAGAATCGGCGGTTTGTATATAGACCGGCGTTTCCTGTAAAAAAGAAACGGAAAATAATATAAGAACAAAAAGAAACAATTTACGGAGATCGGCAAACGCACAATCTCCAAAAAGACGAAAAACAAACACCGACTACAAACCCAATTTTTCTTTTATCGCTTCGGCTGCAAACGGCTTTACAATATAGTTGTTCGCACCTGCTTTGAGCGCTTCGAGAACGCGCGCTTTCTCCGATTCCGAAGTACACATAATGATTTTTACACCGGCGTAAGCGGCGTTAGCGCGCGCTTCGGTGAGAAATTCATATCCGTTTTTAACCGGCATATTCCAATCAAGCAAAACAACGTCTATCGGCATAAATTTAGCCAGCTTGTCAAGCCCGTCTTGTCCGTTTTCCGCTTCTATCACCTCTGTAATTCCCAAAGCATTTAACTGGTTGGTTTGTATTCTTCTCATGGTGGAAGAATCGTCAACAAGAAGCACTCTCATAATTAACTCCTCAATAATTTACCGCTCAACGTAAAAATATGAAATTATTTACTCTTTGCGCAAGTGAAAAAATAATAATTCTTTTATTTTCTTATTTTTCAAACGATTCCGAAAATTCATACAAATAATCCGCTCCCATAATTCTTAAATCTATTAAAGCGGAATTATATCGCAAAACCGCAGATAAATAAACCAATCCGCTTTGACGAAACCGCTGTTCGAAAATATCCATTTCCATTTGTGAAATTAAGCCGTCGCTAAAACGATTTTGCGCCAAAACAAGCGCTTTTTGCGATGCGTCAAGAATTTTTTTGCTTTCTTCTACTTTTGCATATTCTTCGTTAATCGCCTCAAAGTTTGATTTCAGTTGAATAAGCAGCTGTTCTTTTTTATTCTCGTAATTGTGCTTTGCTATTTTCAAATCGTACTCGCTCTGCTTGACTTTCAACCTGCGCCGTCCGAATGTTGTAATATCGTAAGAAATTCCCAAATAAAGTTTTCTGTCGGGTTCAAAAGAAAAATCGTCGAATTTATTAAGGTTATCAAATTGTGCGACTTTATTTAACGATATTCCTCCGTAAATAATCGGGTAATAGTCGTCTTTTGCCATCGCTGCGCGTATTTCAGCCAAATCGACTTCATTAGCCAAAAGTCTTAGGTCTTTATTCTCTTCAAGAAAATGTTGTTGCAAAACGTCATAATCAAATCTATATCCGGAAATTGAAAGCGTGTCGCTTAAAGTTATAGAATCGGAATTTGAAATTCCCGCCGACAGTGCGATTGTATGATAAATTTCACGGTTATGCCTTTGACTTTCGGCGAGTCGAATTGCAGACGACGAAAAGTCAACAAAACTGTTAAGCGTGTCAATCTCTGATAAGATATGCGAATTGAAAAGAAGAACCGTCTGATTATGGCGGCTTTCGGCAATATCGCGGCTTTGTTTTTCAATTAACGTTTGTTCTTTAGCGATAAGCGCACTATAATATAATTTAGTCATATCCGCCTTTACTTTCATACGTACATCCTGCCAGTAACAAATTAAAGCTCGTCCTTGAATTCGCGCGTAGTTTATTGAATGGCGAAATTTATTTTGCGCAAAAAAAGTTTGGCGTAAATCAATCCCGCCGGAAATCGTGTTTCGCGGAGTAATCTCGGAAAACCCGCTTATTAAATAATCAAGCATGCCGGTTATTAAAGTGTCGCCTGCTTTATATGGAAAATTTCCTGCAATTTCTTTTTTATAAAATTCCGTAAAAGAGGCGGGACTTTCATCCGTTATTTTCGCCATGGAATTATAAGGAGTGATTGCGTAATTGTAATTTCCGGTAAATGTTACGGCGGGTAATAGATGCCTTTTAGACTCGTCCACGAATTCTTTGTTTTTTTCAATTTGAAGGTCGGCGATAGAAAGTAAATGCGAATGCTTGTAAGCGGAATCTACAAGTTCGTTGAGCGAATAATCGGCTGCAAACGCCGCAGACGATAAGATTAAAATTATCAAGATAACACAAAACATAAATTACCTTTTCGGTTCGAATGCTACATTAATAAAATACTTTAATCCGTGATCCGCAAAGAAGAATTACAAACGAACGTTTCTATATTTTTTGTGGATTTTAATCTTTAATTTATGTAAAATACTTTAAAAAATATTATTTTCTTCAAATTAAAGTCGTCAACCATAATAATTATAGGAGTTGTTTATGGCAGAATACGGAAAGTTTAACGAAAAAGATGAGTTTGAAATTTTTAACCCGCGCACCCCCGAACCTTGGCTCCATTACCTGATTCGTCCAAACCAGCCGGGAACACAAACTTTTTGTTCGGGAGTAAGTTATACCGGCGGCGGATTTGACATACGCGGCACTCACGAAAACACTTTCGTTGATACGCAATTGCATCTCAACGACGCCGATAACAAAGGACGTTATTGTTATATAGTCGATGCAAAAACCCGTGATTTTTTTACGACCACATGGCAGCCGGTCAAAAAAGACGGACAAAAATTCAAAACGACGCTTGGGTTCGGATATATTAAATTTGATTCAGAATATAAAGGAATTAGAACCGAAGAAACGATGTTTGTTCCGAAAGAATTTGACGGATGGATACAAAATATTATCGTAGAAAATACGACAAACGAGACGAAAGAACTCGAAATTTATCCGTTTATTCCGATTCATATGGGTGACGCGCTGATTCGTCTGCTTGCCGGAGATAACGACGGATTTTTCGGCGGTGCAAATTGGGACAAGGACTTAAACGCGATAGTTTTTCGAAGGAATCACGGAACAAGCGTAGGCGATAACAAAACTGAAATTAACGGAATGCTTGGAAACGTAGCGGCGTTTGTTTCCACGCTCAACGACGAAAATACCGAGTACGAAACGGACGAAGAGCGTTTTACGGGCGACAGATTCCATTCGCTTGCCGATCCGTTGAGAATCATTGACGCAAAGCCGCTTTCAAATACTAATCAGGCGTATTTGCGCAGGACTTGCGGAGTTTTTCGCAATAAAATTACGCTGAAAGCGGGCGAGAAAACGGAATTTGCGGTTGCACTGATAGCAAGTTCTACCAAAGATTACTATTTGAACGGGAAAAAATATCTCAAAAATGCGATTAAAACGGTGAAAAACGTTCAAAACCGCGAGACTATGCTTGGCGAAGTAAAAAAATGGTGGGACGATATGATGTCGCAATTTACAGTTTCTACTCCCAATGCAAAAATAAACCGCGCTTTTAAGTGGCTGCAATATCAGTGCCGTGTCGTGTATATTCTAAACAGGATGAAATCGCGCTATCACACGGGATACGAATACGGATGGGGTTTTCGCGATATTTTGCAGGATGTCAACTTCAATCTTCCATATTCGCCCCAAACCGTGAAATCGTCTCTCAAACACATCGCTACGCAAATGTTTTCGACTGGAATTTCGTATCATAATTTCTTTATCGACCAACCGGGAAACCGCAATATTCAGGCATCGGACGACCCGATTTGGTTTCCTGCGGCGATTATTAAATATGTTAAGGAAACGGGAGATTTCGCATTTTTAGACGAAAAGGTCGCTTACGCAGAAGTCTATGAAAAAGAAGGTGAAATTTACGGTACGATTTTGGAACATGTTCATAAAGCGATCGACCGTGTTTGGACCGATAGAAGCGACCGCGATTTGCCGTATATGAAGGACTGCGATTGGAACGACGACTTGAACGAGTTGCGTACGGGCGGCGAATGGAATAAGGACGTTGAAAGCGTTATGGTAGCGCAGCAGTTGCATAAGGCGTTGATTGACGCGGCGAATTTACTTAAAGCGGCGAATAGAGATATCGCGCTTGCCGACGAATATGTTTCACGGGCGAAAAAAGTATATGCCGCTCTTGAGAAATATGCGATAGACAAAGAGGGATATTATATTCGTGCGTTATCGCGGGTCGCCGGTAAAAAGGATTTGGGAAGAAGCGAAAATTTTGAGGCGAAGATTTTTCTTGAGCCGCAGGCGTTTGGAATTAACTGCGAAACCGCCGATGAAAACCGTGCCAAAGTCGTAATTAAAAAAGTTGAAGAGTATTTGGACAGCGAATTTGGCGCACAAATTTGTTTTCCGGTTTATAACGGACTCGCTCAGCGCGAGGAATTGCCGGGCAGGACTTGGAATATAGAAAAAGAGCCGCCGGCGATGAAAGAAAACGGTTCAATTTTTATGCATCTGAACGCTTGGCTTGTGCAGAGTTATGCTATTTTGAATCGTGGAGAAGACGCCGCTAAATATTACGAAAAATGCCTGCCGGAAAATTTGGCAAGCGACCAAGACCGCTACAAAAGCGAGCCGTATGTTTATCCGGAATATGTTCGCGGACGCGGCGGAATCGGTTTTGGACAGGGCGGGCACACTTGGCTTACCGGAACCGCTCCGACAATGCATCAATCGCTTACCGAATGGATTCTGGGTTTGCAGCCGAACTACGACGGGCTTAAAATAAATCCGAAAATTTCAAAGAATTGGAAAGAATTTTCGGCAAAACGGAACTTTCGCGGGGCGGTTTATGAAATCGTGGTAAAAAACCCAAACGGCGTCGAGTATGGAGTTAAGTCGATTATCGTCGACGGGAAAGAAATTCCGAAAGACATAATTAAACCGCACGGCGACGGAAAGACGCATAAAGTCGAAGTAATTATGGGGTAGTTTTGAGGAGGCGGGTTTTCCCGCCTTTTTTATAGAATCAGGAAATCTATCATATTTATAATAAATAATTTCATTTTTATTCGTTCTGTTCTATAAGTGTGGGCACACTGTAAAACTTCTTTAAAATTCTTCATAAATTCGCTTAATTTCTTTGATTTGCGATTTTAGTTTTTCAAGCCGTTCTCCGGTTAATTTTGGCGCCGCTATCATGCGTTTGCTAAGCGGATTCATCCAAGTTCCGTTTGCCTGCTTAAATCCTAAATGCAAATGCGGTCCGTTGCTCAATCCCGTGTTCCCGGAAAGTCCTATCGCTTGCCGCGCTTTTACATAAGCGCCTTCCCCTATATTTCGTTTATTTAAATGAAGATAATAGGAAGTTGTGTTGTCTTTGTGTTTTATCGCGATTTGATTCCCCGACATTTTGTCGTATTTTGAAATAACGACTTTACCTTCCGCTACCGCGTAAACGGGGGTGCCGACTTTCGCTCTATAATCTATGCCTGCGTGAAAAGACGCTTTTCCTGTAACGGGATGTCGGCGATTGCCGTACGGCGACGTAATGTGTGTTTTATCAAGCGGGTAACGAAGTCCCGAATAAATAAGCGCTTCGCCGTCTTCGGTGTAATGCGCGTTGTAAGAACTGCTTTTATCCCCGTCAAAATATCTGTATCCTTTATGCTCTTTCGCTCTGACGCCCGAATAAGAAACGAAAAGTACGTTTGTTTTATCGTCAAGAATCCGTTCTATGACGCCGTTTTCTTGAGTCGTATCGTAATAGACGACTTCTTCAAGCAATAGTTCAAACTTATCGCCTATTCTTGCGTCCGTTCTGAAAGATATTTTACATTCCAAAACGTTTGTCGCAATTCCTACGATGTGCGGCGCAAGCCCCATGCTGCGAAATTCCGTGTCTAAAGTAGGCGAATTAAGAGTTCCTTTAATCAATCTGTGGCGAACTTTACTCGGTTTTTCGTCTAAGACGTAAGCCGCATAGGACGTGTCGTTTTCATAAAGAATTTTTATTCTATGCGTAGTTATTTTGTCTTGAAAATATATAAATTCCAGAATCTGCGTCGTATCCGAATTATATACCGCCGCAAATTTTTCTCCGGTTTTCAACGTTGTGAAATCGGCTTCGTTTGCCAGACTGTAAAGTATTTTCAAGCGGATTTTTCGGTCGATTTTGAGGCGTTCCATTAAATTGAACGGACCTTCTCCTTTACGAATCGTGTCTTCTATTGTCACAATCGTATCTTCTATAGTTGTTTTCATAACATGAAAATCTCGGTTAATTTCAACGGAATCTTTCGTATGTTCTTTTTTGCATCCGAAAAAAAACGCGATTGTTATAACGACCATGACTTTATAAAGATTTATTTTTATCAAAAAAATTTCTCAATTATTAAACAATTGTTAAACGGAATATTAAACAAAGATTTTACAAAATACGTTTTGCGCAACATTTTAGACATTTATTATTTTCATGCATAGTTAAATTTTTTATATTTCGGATAAAATTATGAACTCACCTATTATACAGGAACCTATTTTTGTTTTTACAATCGTGATGGCTGTAATATTTTTGTCGCCGTATGTTATGCGCCTTATGAGGCTTCCAGAAATCGCCGGTGTTATATTTTTTGGAATAATTTTAGGTCCCGACTGCTTAAACGTTCTTGAGCGGGATACCGGAATTTTACTTTTCGGAACTGTCGGAATTATTTATATAATGTTTTATTCGGGTCTTGAGATTGACTTAAAAGATTTCAAAAAGAAAAAAGACAAAAGCATAGCGTTCGGACTTTTGACGTTTATTATTCCAATGTCGGCAGGGTTTTTAGCAGGACATTTTTTATTAAAATTTGATTTAACTACGTCGATTCTTTTTGGGAGTATCTTTTCGTCGCACACTCTTTTGACTTATCCCGCCGCCGGAAAACTCGGCGTAAAAGACAACGAAGCCGTCGTCGTGACGGTTGGCGGAACGCTTATTACGAATTCAATTTCGATGTTAATTCTCGCAGTAATTTCAAGTAAAGCTTTGAACGTCGGCGAATCGTGGTATAATGCGCCGCTTTTGTTTGTCTCGTTTTCGCTTTTAGTCGTAATTCTTGTCCCGAAATTCTCACGATGGTTTTTCAGGATAGCCGAAAGCGAAAGTTACACTCAATATATTTTTATAATAACTATTTTATTTGCGGTGGCGTCGGTCGGGAAATTGCTTGGAATTGAGCCGATTATAGGAGCCTTTTTGGCAGGTTTGGCGGTAAACACTCTAATTCCTGCAAATTCTATTTTGATGAACAGGATAGGTTTTATAGGGAATACGCTTTTTGTTCCGTTTTTTTTGATGTATGTTGGAATGCTGACAAACTTAAAACTTCTTTTTGGCGGCTGGAAAACGATAGGAATGGCGTTTTTGATGTTTGTTCTCGCCGTTCCTACGAAATATTTCGCCGCATATTTTACGCAGAAATTTTTTAAATATTCCAAAAATCAAAGGGATTTGATTTTTGGGTTAAGCAATACGCAGGCGGCGAACACTTTGGCTGCGGTGTTTGTAGGCGTTAAAATAGGATTGTTTACGCCGGTTTTACTTGATGCGTCAATCCTGCTTATGCTTGTTACCTGCATAATAAGTGCGATTTTCACAGAAAAAGCGGCAAAAGCCATATCGTCCGAAAAAAAAGAGTCGTACAAGGATGAAGATATAGAAAATAACGGAACGATACAGGAAAAAATATTATTACTGTTGTCAAATCCTAAAACCGTTACAAAATTAGTCGATTTATCAATAATGATGAAAAATCCGAAAAACGAAAATCCGATTTTTCCGTTAAATTTGGTTGTTGACGGTAATGACGTCAAAGAAGGAATAGAAAAAAAACAAAAATTACTTGAGCAAGCGCAAACTCATGCGTCCGGAACTAATCAACTTACCCATTTGATTACCAGAGTCGATGTAAATGTCGCGTCGGGCGTAAAACTTGTTTCAAAAGAATTTTCAATTACGCATATAATTTTGGGATGGAATAGTTCGCAAGTCGGCGCTCCAAAAATTTTCGGAACGGTTTTGGATCATATTTTGTCTGTCAGTGAAAACATTATCGTCTCTGTAAAAAGCGTCGTCGATTGGCATGTCATCGAACGGACTATACTTTTTATTTCTCCGAACGCATTGATTGAATATAATTTCTTGCTGGTAATATTACCTATTTTACGAGTTGCAAGTTCGCTTAAAACGAAAATAATTCTTTACGGTTCAAGGCTGCAGTATGAAGAAGTCGTAGATATTAGCCGTAAGAATAATATAAATTTAGACATTGTTTTTGAGGAAAAAGTGAAAAGTCCGGTCAAATTCGCCAAAGAAACGATTCGTCAAAACGATTTTTCCGTAATAATTAACGGAAGAAAAAATTCTTTGAGTTTCAGTGAAGAATATGAAAAAGTGCCAAGTCTCATAAACGGCAAATTACCGAAAGAAAATTTTATGGTCGTATATCCGCCGAAAAAAGAAAAAGAAGTTCGATATATTACAAATTACTGAGAGATTTGCTTTTTCATATCGCCAAGTTTTATTTTTTTTCGTCTTAATATAATGACGAAAATAAAAAAGGAGAACATATATGTTCAAAAAACAAACGGAAAGTACGCTCCACAAAATACCGCTTCGCATTACCGACACTACTTTGCGCGACGCGCACCAATCAATTTGGGCGACTAGAATGAGAACTAAAGATATTATGGGAATTATCGACACTATAGATAATGTCGGCTATTATTCGCTGGAATGTTGGGGCGGCGCGACTTTTGACGTATGTATGAGATTTTTACGGGAGGATCCGTGGGAACGTCTGAGACTTATTAAGGGGAGTGCGAAAAAAACGCCGCTTCAAATGTTGCTTCGAGGGCAAAATTTGGTCGGTTATCGTAATTATCCCGATGACGTCGTTGAAAAATTTATTCATCTTTCGGTAAAAAACGGAGTGGATATTTTTAGGGTTTTTGACGCGCTTAACGATTCCAGAAATCTTGAAGCTTCGATTAAAGCGATAAAAAAACATGACGCATACGCACAGGGAACTTTGGCTTACACTATTTCGCCGGCTCATACGATTGAAAAATATGTTTCCGACGCGAAAGAACAGGTACAAATGGGAATCGACTCGTTATGCATAAAAGACATGGCGGGGATTTTGTCGCCGATTTCTGCGGAAAAATTGGTAAAAGCTTTGGTAAAAGAAGTAAACATTCCCATTCAAATTCATACTCACAGTACAAGCGGTATGGGGATTTCCGCTTACGTAGAAGGTGTTCGGGCGGGAGCCGGAGCAATTGACTGTTCGGTTTCAAGTATGGCTTTGAATACGGCTCAGCCGCCCGTAGAGACGCTTGTCGCTATTTTCAAGGAAACAAATTATGCGGCGGATCTTGATTTAAACGCCGTTTCCAAAACAGCGAATTATTTCAAAAATCTGTTTCCAAAAAGAACTCAGAAATCGTCTATGGAGGTAAATACGATTGACCCCGATATTTTAATTCATCAGATTCCTGGAGGTATGATTTCAAATTTTCGCTCCCAACTTACGCAGCAAAACGCACTTGATAAACTTGACGATGTTTTGAAAGAAGTAAGCGCTGTCCGCAAAGATTTCGGTTATCCGCCTTTAGTTACGCCTACAAGCCAAATTGTCGGTACGCAGGCGGTTCTGAACATTCTTTCCGGCGAAAGATACAAGATAGTGCCAAAAGAAATCAAAGATTACGTCAAAGGAATGTACGGCGACTCTCCCATAAAAATGGAAAGGGATTTCGTTAAAAAGATTTTGGGTGACGAAAAGCCGATTAAACATCGTCCGGCGGACGACATTAAGCCGGTTTTAGATAAAATTACAGACGAAATAGAACCGAAATTTATTACTCAAGACGAAGATATTTTGTCGTATGCCATATTCCCCGAAGTTGCTGCAGAATTCTTTAAATGGCGGGCAAAACCCGAAGATGAAAGAGAAATGATTCCAGCCGACGTGGAATTGCTTGACGGTATGGAAGCGTCTATGCCGAAAAAATCGTCCGGTTCCAAAGAAGAAATGGCGCCGCTTGCCCATAAAGACGATTATCAAGGAATAGGATATATTTTAAGCCAAAGTTCAGGTATGGTTTTTGATGAATTTTTGATTAAAAAGGGCGATTTCTCGCTACTTCTGAAAACGAGCGGGGCAAAAAGTTCACAAGACGTAAACGTAAAACCTGTCGAAAATACGGAACAGAAAGACGAAGCGTCCAAAATACCGTCGTCTCAAAATAAAGATTACGTTTGGACGATAAATTCGCCTATTACGGGAACTTTTTATTGTGCACCAGGCCCCGGTAAACCCAAGTTTGTTGAAATAGGGCAGTCGATAAATATGGGTGAGGTTGTTTGTACCGTGGAAGCGATGAAGCTGTTCAACGAGATAAAAACCGACAAAGACGGCGTTGTTGCGTCTGTTTTGGCAAAAGACGGCGAAACGGTTCAAAAAGGTCAAGCGTTAATTGGAATGAAATAGTTAAGAAAAATTATTTTGGTTAATTTGAGATTTAGGCGGTAATGTTTATTAGAATTTACCGCAAATTTCGTCTGTTTTGGCAAATAAGTTCTCGATAGACGAATTATTTCGGACAAAATTCCAAAAAGCGTCGTTTTGCGGCTTTAGCATTAGTTGCATTTGCTTTTCAATTCTATTTTTTATCACGTCGATACTCAAATTTGTTCTTTTTTGAAGCCGTTTGATTCTCGTTTGAACGCCGCTGTCAATCCAAACGGCGAAATCACAAATTTCTTTCGGAGAAATCAGCGGTAAAAGTGCGGCGTCCAAGAGCACGGAACAAACGGCGTTTTTTCTTTCCGAGTTTATCGCTTCAATTATGTACGGGAAAGTTATAGAATTGAGTTTTTTAAGGTTTTCGACATTTTCAAAAACAATTTCTCCAAGTTGTGAAAAATTTATTTTTCCATCCTCTACGACGCCAAAAGTTTTACCTGTTTCGTTTATTAAATCGGAGTTTTCAAGCATCAATTTTCGTGCCGTTTTGTCGGCGTCGATTAGTGTAAAACGGTATTTTTCGCAAAGATATTTCGCGGCGCTGCTTTTTCCGCTTCCCATATATCCCGAAATTCCAAAAATCACTTTTTATGCCTCTACAAACCGCATAAGACGATATTTTACCGCCCATAGAATAGAATACCGCCCTTTTGTACGGTTATCCGGAAATTTCATGAATACGCTTTTGACGCTTGTTTGTCCGCGCTGCGACAAGTATTGCATGACTTTCAGCAAATAATCTATGTCGAGCATAATTGAACAGTCGCCGTATGCCTGCGGAATTTGCTTTGTACGTTTGATAACGCTTTCGCCGTCAGGTGTAATCTGCAATACTAAATTTTCGTTAAACGTTCGTGTAGGGTAATGTGAAAACGTCTCCAAGTAACGATTGGAATACGGATTAGACATAAATTCTTTCGGTTTGCCGACTTTCACAGCGATTTCTTTCAGCAAATCCCATTCTTTTTCATATCGCTTTATTACAACGTCCCATCGGTAATTTTCTACGGCGCGTTTTGCCGCATTTTCGCCCATTTTGTTTCGCAGATTTTCATCGGTTAAAAGCAAATGTATTTTTTCTTCCATCTCGTCGCAGTCGATAGCCATTGCTTGTGAAAGCATAATCTGCATAACTGAAAAATCGTACAAATCGTCTATTTCGCATGGCTCAAAATCGTCTATCCAAGTGGTTTTTATCTTGAACCCGGTTTCATTTTGCACAACCAAATCCTTGTATCCGTCAATATCGGCGGCAACTACGGGAATCCCGCAGGCGGCCGCTTCGATTATGGAAATCCCGAATGTCTCTTGTATGTTGTCCGATGGAGCGACACAGACTTCCGCCGACGAGATAAGCGCCCTTTTTTTCGCTAAATCAAAATTTATCATCAGCTGTACGTCCATATCTAAACCCAATTCTTGAATCATTTCTTTGTGAACGCGCAATTCATTCGGATTGACGCCTCCCGCAAGTACTAATTTTATCTTAAAATTCACTTTTTCTTTAAGTGACTTGAATACCAAAAGAAGCGGATACAGGTCTGCTTTTGTGGATGGAGAAAGCCGTCCCAAATACAAAATATATTTGACGCCCTGCTCAAAATTCATCGTTATTTTTGCTGCGGTTTTGCTCATTTTGTTGTCGAGCGAGAAGTCGTACCCAAGAGGAATTTGCGACAATTTTCCGTCGTATTTTGCGCTTTTGTCCAAATCCGTGGCGGCGGCGATTTTTTTTCGCATAACCTCTTTCCCGTCGTTACTGGTACAAAAAATGCTGTCGTATTCCTGCGCGTTAGAACGGATTAAGCCCTGTACATAAGACGAGGTCGCAGTGGCGTTTAGCGAATGAATTATGCCTGTAACGGGAAACGCCTCTTTTGCATAAGTGTTTCTCAAGTAAACGGTACCGCTGAAATGATAGCTCCATCCGCCCAAATGAAAACAATGGTAGTTTGTCGTTTGCAATTGTTCTTTTAGGGAATCATAAAGGAAAATCTCGACTTTCTGTTTGGCGTTATCAGAAATCGAATCGTCCGTTTTAAGCTTGTTTATCGTATTTTGTGCGTGGCTTGGGCTCAAACAAAATAAATGGAACCGCTCAAACGACGAGAAGTTCAGAAGCGATTTAAGAAACTCATAATTTGCTACAAGTCGTCCTAAACGTTCGTTGTCGGAAGTCCCGCTCTCGACAAAAGGGAAAGTAGTTCCGAATATTTTCATGTTTTACTCCGTTTTTATGTGGAAAATACTATTTGGCATGAAAATAAACGCCTTGCAGCCGATATTGCGGTAAAAACTTTTCTCCTTGACAAAATCTTGAGCCAATTATTATATTTATCGACAGGAATCAACTCGGATAGCCGAATACAAAAAGGAAAATATGGCGAACACATGCGATAAGATAACTGCAAATCCAACCCGATCGTTTGTCATTACAAATGACGTAGAGCCGCTCCCCAAGCGGAAAATCGGGGGGGGGGGGGGGGGGAGATCGTTCCTCAACAGTATTCACGCGATTCTCGCACAAATTTAGTGCATTTATACAAAGATTTTTCCTGCAACATTGCCTCTCCGAAACAGATAGTTTAAAATTTCATTTAAAACATTTCAAAAACATATCCCGATTTTATAAAATCACAACGGAATTTATTTCTGCAGAGATATTTTTACGTTGTAAATCCTTAATATGCAAAAACAAACGGTTACAGGATCATTATTTTATCATTGGAGGTTTTTATGAAGTTGTTTAACACAACAAAAACAACAAACACTGACTCGGGCAGTGTTTTGAAGATTAAGGTAATTGCAGCTGCGATGTCTTGTATTATCGCCTGCGCAACAGTATTTATGCTTGCGGGATGCAGCGGAGGCAATGACGGTAACAACAATGGTGATGTAGTTAACACAGCACAGACAGTAACGTATTCGGGATACTCCGGCAGTGTATTATATACGCTGAAAGTTACCGAGAATTTATCCGTCATGGCGGTTTATGCCGCAAAAGGCGGCGACAGTTACGAGTTGACGGTCGGCGCAAAGAAGAGCACAGGAACGGTAAACGCTGTGCAGGCGGGAGTTATGACCCTTGCACCAAGCAAAAATCCCGCTCAAACTTTTACGGCAACCGTTTCGGGAAGCGATATTACCGCAATGTCGGGAGTAGTGCTCTTTGACGGCAACGATGGAAGTCAGGAGGCTCCAAGCACATTGACTCAAACCGAACAGGTAATCGATGACGCGCTTTTTACCAATGAAGGAGAGGCATGGATAGACAGCGGCAGCGTAACAAAAGGCGGTTATGTATTTCGGCAAGACAATACCTACGATTATCTTAGCGGAAGTGAGCATAATGTTTCGTCAACAGGAACTTATTCGGCAAAGCAAGGCACACTTACAATTAAGCAAAACGGTATTGAGACATCGCAAAGTTATACATATTCTTTTACAAATTTAGGGCAGTTAAGCATTCGCAATGTTTTCGGAGATGTAACGCTCTACACGAAAACCGTTATCACTAACGTAGAACCGACCCTTCCCGGTACGATTACCGTTTCTGCCGCTGAGAATAAGGCTATTGTGGGAAATCTTCTTACAGCAGTTTATAATGACGGACTTGCAGGCGTTTCTTATACATGGAAAAGAGGAAGCGAAGAAGTAGGTAATCAAAGCGCTTTTACCCCTCAACAGGTAGGAAGTTACACGGTAACGGTAAGTCTTGAAGGATATAAATCGTTGGTAAGCGCGGCTGTGGCGGTAAAAAGCGGCAACAGTCAGGCGTTTGAAAGCATTGCTGCTTTGGATGAGTATCTTTCGGCGCAGCCGGCAAACACTGTGGCAACGGCATTTGACGTTTCTCTGGACGTAGAAAGCATAAGCGGTCTTTCGAATACTCTTAAAAACAACGATAAAAAGTATGTAAGTCTTGACCTTTCGGGCAGCGCATTTACGAGTATCGCCAAAGAAACATTTGAATATTGCAGCACTCTTACAAGCATTATAATTCCCGAGGGAGTAACAGACATAGGCGATTATGCTTTTCATAACTGTTCAAATCTTGAAAGCGTAATGTTTTTTGGAGAAACATTAAAGACAATCGGCAAAGAGACTTTTTGGTATTGTCCTAAACTCAGCGACATAAGTCTTCCAGCAAGCCTTACTACAATAAAAGACATGGCGTTTGAGATGAGCGGCATTACATCAATTACAATTCCTAAGAACGTAACAAGCATAGGCGCCACAGTGTTCAGAGTTTGTAATAAACTTACCCAGATAAACGTAGAGACGGCTAACGCAAACTACTCTTCGCTGGACGGAGTACTTTACAACAAGGCGAAAACCACTCTTATAGCGTATCCGACAGGAAAAACACAGGCATCTTTTACTGTTCCGGCGAGTGTTACGGGGTTCTCGGACGGCGCTTTTGAGTGGAACAAAAATCTTACCGAGGTTATTCTTCACGACGGAATCAAATCGCTTGCATGGACAATGTTTGAATCCAGCGCGATTAACAATCTGATTGTTCCGGCAAGCGTTACAAGCATTAGTAACAGCGCATTTTTGGGCTGCGAAAACCTTACTACGATAACATTTTTGGGCTCGTCATGCAGTATTAACTCAAACGCGTTTGGTCCTGCGGGTGATTTGCATACAAAATATGCAGCCGGCGGTGCGGGAATGTATACCAGACCCAACGGACAAAGTTATGTATGGACTAAATCGCAGTATAATTCGCAGGTTTCCACTCCTGTCGCACAACCTTTGGCAGGAAAAATTATTGCGGGAACAAAAGTAACTCTTACATCAACAGCAGGAGCCGATATTTGGTACACTCTTGACGGCAGCACTCCGAGTGTTGACGGCGCTACAAGCACAAAGTACACTTCGCAGATAACAATTAACTATCCCGTAACTATAAAAGCGATTGGGTCTAAGGCTAATACGAAAGAGAGTTCAATGCTTACCGCAGTATATACGATAGACGGTCCGGTAACTTACAACGCTCAAAGTATTGCGGATGCAAGCGTCTGGTTGACTGCATTGCCTGCCAATACATTACAAGACCTCTACATTATTAAACTTAATGTAAATGATTTGGGAGGAAGTTACGGCATGGTCGGAAGTCTCGGCAAAGCAATTAAACAAAACGACTCCAAGTTTGTGGAGTTAGACCTTTCGTCAAGTACAATTACCAAAGTTGACTCTTTGGCATTCGGATATTGCACGGGGCTTACCGGTATAAAACTTCCCGAGACTGTTGAGTCGATAGGGAACAGTGCGTTCAAGTATTGCAGCAAACTCGAAAGCATAGACATTCCGGACAATTGCATAAGTATCGGGAATGAATCTTTTAGCGGATGCTCTACTCTTGTTTCGGCTAACATAGGAAAAGGAGTAACAACAATTAATATGTATGCTTTTTATGACTGCGGTAAATTAGCAAATTTCAGTATCCCGGAAAAAGTATCTGAAATCCGATTCGGTGCATGTTCGGGATGTAAGGCTCTTACCGAAGTTGTTATTCCGGCAAGCGTTATAAAAATTCAGGGGGATGCCTTCTACGGATGCGATAATCTTGTTAAGGTAACGTTTGACTGCGATATTAACAACAGTGATAATTTCCAATCCCAAAGTTTCCCGGGTGATTTGCGTACCAAGTATATGGGTTCCGGCGGCGGTGCGGGAACATACGAACGTACTTTGGACTCCGAAGAATGGACGAAGAGGTAAACGGTAGAATGCTTTTTGATGGATGACGGTTATTTTGAACGTGTCGTCGAGGTACCGACGGCACGGTTTTTTAGATATTGACTTTCCTCGTAACAATAAATTATATTTTCTTTAGAAATTACAACAGAACAAGAGAATAAATCAAATGTTTCTATTATTGCCGACAGATAAATTAACTACAAAACCCGCCCGTGTTACCCATACGATCGATTTGCCGCAAAGCCGCTTCCCAAGCGGAAAGTCTGGGAGGGACGCTTAACATTCCTTAGCGGATTACACATGATTCCCGCGCAAATTAAGGGCGTTCTCACAAAGATTTTTAAGGCGGTCGCGCCGAGCCGAAATCGACCGTTCTAAAAATCGTCAAAAACATTCCGTAATATATCCCAAAAAAGATGTCTTTTTCAAGAAAAGATTTGTCTCAATACGTATAAATTTTTACCAAACGAATTCGATCGCTTCGTTGTGATTGGGCTGACGGAAAATGTCATTGCGATGACAAAGTCCGAAGCAATTCAGAGATAGGAGTAAGCAAACTATAGACGGACGATAGGGGAATGGGAGAGATTAGATTGCCACGCTAACGCTCGCAATGACAAAACAAACACCCATTGTCATTGCGAGGAGTGAAACGATGAAGCAATCCAGAAGTAGAATATTGAAAGAGAAAATTATTAAACACAGGAGCGTTATATGCAGAACAAAAACAGATTTTTAAAAGTATTGGCGGCGATAATTACCGTATTGTTTGTGACGATAAATGCGGCGGAGTATGTGCAGAATCGTCAACAACCTTATAATGCCAACGATATTTATACATGTATTCGTCCCGCACAGGTAGAGGTTTATCCGCTTGGCGGCTTAGTCGCGGATTATGTGAAATTTAGAGCGCCGCAAGACGCCAAAATAGATATTGCGATAGGCAAAGGCGGCATTGGTGGAAATATGTATCCGCAGGCGCCGTTTATTGGATGGCATAACGGATATGATGGAAATCTTGGCGGGCAAACACTTGTTAAAGTTACAGGTATGGATAATTTTACCATAGACAATATTATCGCAAATGGCGCTATAGGCGGCGGTGAATATTTAAAAAGAGGAAATTGGGATTGAAAAAATAATGCGGTAACAGGATTATTTCGCCGCGCTCGCAATGACGGGATAGGAGAGAAATACCGTTTTGTATAACTTATGCATTTTATTTTGCCGACTTGTCTGCCGAAATATTATATTACGGGCGGAAAACTTAAATATGAGGAGGAAACTCTATATGAAAAAATTGACTTTGGCGCTTGTCTTTGCGTTTGTTTTTGTAACGGGCGTTTTTGCCGAACTTAAAATCGGGTATGTAAATTCGGATGCCATTTTGGAACAGTACAGCGGAACAAAATCGGCGGAAGAGGAATTGAGAAAGCAATATGCAAAATGGGAACAGGAAGCTAATAAAAAAGAAGAAAATATTCGCAAAATGCAGGAAAATCTTAATAAACAGGCGTTGCTTTTGAGTGAAGAGCGCAAAGCTCAGATTCAGAAAGAAATGCAGGATTCCATGATGCTTTATCAGCAATTTTTGCAGGACAAATTCGGTCAACAAGGTGAAGCGGCTCAAAAAAATAACGAACTTCTGCGTCCGATTGTCGAAAAAGTTAATAATATCATCAATAAAATAGCGGCGGACGAAAACTATGATTTTATTTTTGATTCGAAAGCGGGCGTAGTTTTTGCTAAAAAGAGTTATGATTTGACGGAAAAGGTTATTAAATCACTTAATTCGGGGAAATAATTTTTGCTGCTAAAAGAAATTGTTAAAGAAACCGACGGCATTCTCAGCGATTTGACTCTTGAAAACGTTGAAATCTTCGGAATTTCGTCTTTGGATTTGGCAAGCGAAAATCATATTTCTTTTATAGTGAAGCAAAATTATACGGAGCATGCAAAAAATTCTAAAGCGGCTGCGGTTTTTGTAAAGAACGGCTGGGAAATTTCTAATAAGGCGACTATCAGCGTAGACGACCCCTATTTGGCTTACGCGATAACCGCACAATTGTTTGAAGATAATTCGGCTCTTTTCGGCGAAGGAATTTCTCCAAGCGCAATAATTGACGCGACCGCTAAGATATGTCAAGACGTTTGCGTCGCGCCTGCCGCTATAATCGGCGAATATGTCAGAATAGGGAAAAGAACGAAAATAGACGCACGGGTTGTGATTGAGAAAAATGCGGTTATAGGCGACGACTGCCACATTCAGACAGGTGCTATTATCCGTTATGGAGTGAAAATCGGTAGCAGAGTAATAATAGGCAGCGGCGCGGTTATAGGCAGTGAAGGCTTTGCAAACGCGTTTGCAAACAAAAAATTTGTTAGAATTCCGTGTTTTGGTTCGGTTCTTATTGAAAACGATGTGGAAATCGGCGCGAATACGACAGTCGATAGAGGAAATTTCACAGACACGATAATTCACAAAGGTGCAAGAATTGACAATTTGGTCATGGTCGCTCATAACTGTGAAATAGGGGAGAACTGCGGAATTGCGGCGCAGGTCGGATTTGCGGGTTCTACAAAAATCGGCGATCGTGTGATGATAGCCGGTCAGGCGGGTTTTGGCGGGCATATTGAAATTGGAGACGATAGTTTTGTAGGCGGTCAAGCCGGTATTATACAAAGTTTTCCTCAAAATTCAAAAATTACAGGTTCGCCCGCAATTGATTTAATGAAGAGACGCAGAATTGATAAAATAGAGGAAAATCTTCCAGAAATTAGCCGTGAAGTAAAAAACCTTCGTAAAGAGTTGGACGAAGTTAAAGGAAAATGTTTATGAATGATGAAAAAAGAATTTTAATTATTATTCCGACTTATAACGAAAAAGAAAATATTCCTTTGATAATTCCGGAAATAAAAAAGCGCCTTTCCGCCGCGAACGTTTTGGTCGTTGACGACAATTCGCCGGACGGGACTTCACAGGTCGCGAAAAAATTGTCTGAAAGTATTGACGGCGTTTTTGTTCTTGACCGTACCAAAAAAGAAGGCTTGGGTAAGGCGTATATTGCAGGTTTTAAATGGGCTTTGGAAAGAAATTACGATTTGATTTTCGAAATGGACGCCGATTTTTCTCACAATCCGGATTATTTGCCGGATTTTATTGAATCGGCTAAAGAGGCGGATTTGGTTATCGGTTCGCGATATATTAATGGAAAAGTTAACGTTATCGATTGGCCTATGAAACGTCTTTTACTAAGTTATTTCGGTAATGTCGCCGCCAGAATAATCGCCGGAGTTAAAATCATGGACTGTACGGGCGGCTTTAAATGTTTTCACGCTCAAACTCTTCGTGCGTTAAATCTTGATAAAATTGCGTCTTCCGGTTATTCTTTTCAGGTAGAAATGAATTTTTACGTTCAGAAGAAAGGTTTCAAGGTAAAAGAAATTCCCATTGTTTTTAAAGATAGAGAGTTTGGAGTGTCAAAGATGTCGTCAAAAATTATCAGCGAGGCGTTAGGGCTGCTTTGGAAATTAAGATTTCGTTCAATGTTTTTTAAGTAAAAAATGTATTCTTTCGCTGTCTTTCTTGTATCTTTCTCGTGAAAAATTTCCGTAAATTCCTTCAATTGTAAACATGTCTTGAGGTATTGATTTTATTATGCTTTCCGTAGAGTGAATCTTTTGGCGGTGTTTTTCGCTTCGGCGGTGATATATTCCTTCTTTTTTTTCTATGAAAATCTCAAAATCATTGCACTGCTCTTTATCTGACTCGTAGTAATAACTTTCTCGAATATAAGCGAATTTTTCAGCGGCAAACGCTTCGCGGTAATTTCGGAAATTTCTCATTGAATTAACTTCGGTTGTTATGTCAAACAGAAAATATCCGCCTGTTTCCAGCCCATAATATGCCTGTTGAAACGTTTTGGTAAATTCTTCAATGTTAAAAATGTAGTTTATTCCGTCAAAAAGAAATATTATCAAATTAAATTTATCGCAAAACGGGATATTTCGCGAATCTGCGCAAACAAAATCCAGATTTTTGCGTTTTGCTTCTTTTGCCATTTCAAAAGAAATATCGCTTCCTTGATAATTAAATCCGTAATCTTTCAATTTTTTTCCGAGTATTCCGGTTCCGCCGCCGAGTTCCAGAATTTTTGCTGACTTGCCTAATTTTTTTTCTTCACAAATATTAATTATTAGTTTGTACCACGATTCGTGTGAGACTCCACTCATAATTTCATCGTAAATTTTGGATAGAAATTCATAATTTTTTGATGTTTGATCAAGCATATTTATTTATAGATTTTTATAAAAACGTTATCACGCCATCGGTTAATCAGATCTATCAATTTTTCTTGTGATTGTAGTTGTGATGCAAATTTTGAGATTTCATCATAGTCGGTTTCAAAGTCCATAGGACGATTTTTGTCGTAATCGCTTATTCTGTACAAATAAACGGAATTTTCTTTTCTAAACGGTCTTACGGCTACCGCGCCTTTTTCAATCGACTCAAAACTATCTCTAACTTGATTATCTACCGCGCTTAATAAAAACCATCCGATATCGCCGTCGTATGCTTTGTCTATTTTATCGGTACCAAATTCTGTAACCGCCTGCGAAAACTGTTCTTGCGTAGGATTTGAAACCGCTACCGAATCAAGTTTTTGCAATGCCGTTTGGATTTTTTGTTCCGGCGCTTTAACCGGAATAAAAATATGGTAAGCATGTACGTCTCCGCCGATTCTTTCCGTGATTTTGAGCAGATGCCAGCCGATTTTCGTTTCTATAGGGCTGCTGATTTCGCCTTTCTCTAATGAAAACGCCGCCGCTTCAAGACGAATTAAAGAAAGCGTTCCTTTGCCGATAAATCCTAAATCTCCTCCGTCGTTTTCCGCATTCGGCGCTTTGGAGTATTTTTTTGCCATATTCTCGAATTTTTCGCCTTTGTCAACGATTTGTTTGCGGATATAAGAAATAGTGTCATACGCTTTTTGGCGTTCCAATGAATCGGTTTTTATGTTAATTTCTATCTTTTGCAGCCGAACACATTCACCTATCGGAGGGATGGAATCTTTGTATTTATCAAAAAACACTCTAACTTCTTCACGCGACAAATCCCTTTCCACAATGTAGTGCTGCATAACCTTTTGACGAATAAAATCCTGCTTGGTTTGGATTGTAATTTGATCTTTGAATTCGTTGTACGTTATATTTTCCTGTTCTTTAAGAATGCTTGTCAGTTGTTCACGTGTGAGTCGGTTTTGAGAAAGAATTTGATTGATTCGCATATTGACCTGATCGGCGATGTCATAATCGGATACCTTTAAGTTCGTGTCAATGTCGGCGCGCGCCATCAAAATTTTGCTGTCAATAAGTTCGTCAAGCGTTTGTTCGAAAATGAGGTTACGGAGCAACGCATCGCCTCCGCCGCCGTTTTGATGTAATTTCATATCCGCATATGCGTCAACATCTGATTTTAGAATCGCCGAATCGCCTATTACCGCAATAATTCTGTCGTCAATAAAATCAACAGCAAAAACGGAAAATGTAAAAAACAAAAAAAACGACAATTTTCTCATTTTTTATTTTTGCCTCTCATTGCTTATTATCTGTAGTGGTGTCTTTTCGGAGATTTTCTAATTTTGCGATGTATTCGTTGTTATAAGAATAATCGTGTCTGTTTCGCAGCAAATCGCACGCGTCCTTTACTATTTTACCGTTTTTGGATGCGAAAAGTTCACGTTTAATTAATTCGCTTGCTTCTGCTAAAGGAAGAACCGCTCCAACATTTTCTTTTTCTAAAATCAGGTATATGGAAAATTTCCCATTTTCAGACAACGGACTGGTAATTCCAGTGACTCTGGTATTAAATATTGTATTCCATATTTCCTGAGTAAAATTGCTTTTAAGTTCAAATTTTACATCTTCAAAATTCGGGATCCTTTCAAGCGATACGTTCGCTCCTCTTGCTTGAAAACCGTCCGGAGTAAGTCCCTCTCTGACTTTCCATGCGTCTGATAGGGTCGGAAGCACCATTTTAACCGCTTTAATTACCGGTTCTTTACGTGTATAAAGCTGCGGGTTTTCCAAGTACTTATTTTCAATCTCGTCAAGCGATACGGTAGTAAATTCGGCTTTTGCGGCTTCTTGTTGAATATATAATGCGGAAAGAAACTCTTTTTTCATGTTTTCTATGGTCATTTTTACCGTCTCGTCATTGCCTAATCCCATTGACACAGCGGCTTGATACATCAATTCTCTGTCCGACCATCTGCGAATGTAATCAAGTATTTCTTCCGGAGAAGCGGAATTTCCTAATGTAGCGATTATTTCTTTTTCTGTTAAAGCCGTTGTTCCGACCCTAACTACTGCAGACTCTTCCACAATCTTTACTTTTTGGCAAGAAATAAGAAACATTGCCGTCAAAAACATAACAATATATTTTACCGAAATCATCACTTTTTCCCTTTTATAATCTTTAATTTTTGGAGAATATAATAAAAAACAACAACATAATGCAGGAAAATTAACAAGAATTGTATTTTTTATTAATGAAAAAACATATTTTCGCATTGGGTAACAGCATAATTTTTGGGGGAAAGCATGTCGAAAATCGTAGTTACAGGACCCAAATCTTCCGGCAAAAGCAGCATAGGACAGCGGTTGGCTCAATTGAGGAAACTTCCGTTTTATGACCTTGACGAGCAAATTGAGAAAATATTTGAAGAAGAAGAAAAAATTCGTTTGTCTTTCAGAGAAATATTTAAAAGACACGGTGAAAATAAATTCCGTGAATTGGAAATTCAGGCTATAAAATCTCTTGCCGGATTAAACGGAATTTTACTTTCTACTGGCGGAAGTACGTTTTTTAATGAAGAAGCGAAAAATTTATTGATAAAAGATTCTCATATCATTCTTCTCCATAATACGCCGGAAATCCTTTGGCAAAGAACTGCCCGAAAAGGGATACCTCCTTATCTTGAAGGGGTTATAGACCCGCAGGGTGCGTTTTGCGACAGAGTGGAAAAAGTCTTGGATTCCTTGAAACCTATTGCCGAGCTTAATATGGAAACGGGAGATTTGTCGGTTGAAGATGTCGCGCAAATGCTTGATTTGGAAATTGAATATCGCAAAATTCAAATATAATTGAAAAATTATCTTTGAATTATATTATTTTATCGCAAATTTTAAGATTTTTGGAGAAAAAATGCCTTCAATTGTTTGCAAATTCGGCGGAACTTCGGTCGCCACGAAAGAAAAAATAGAGCAGATAATAGATATTATAAAACTTAATCCCGACAGGAACGCGGTTGTTCTTTCCGCGCCGGGAAAAGCGAACGGAATAAATACCAAAGTTACGGATTATTTAATTTCCATCGTTGAAAAAAGTTTGGCGCAAAAAGATATCGATAGAGATATTGCCGGCGTCAAAGAACGTTACTATGATATTTACGAACCGCTTGGGCTTTCTAAAGAAACCATTGACGGCGTTTTGATTCGTCTTGATAAACGGATTGCCGCAGACAAAAGCGATAAGGGAAGATATAGGGACGCTATTGTGGCTTCCGGCGAGGATTTGAATACGGAACTCTTTGCAATTTACGCTGCGTCCGTAGGGATTAAAGCGAAATTTGTTTCACCTGTGGACGTTGAGCTGATTGTGACGGATAATTTTGGAGACGCCATGATTACCAAAGAGGGAAGCGCGAATTTGATAAAACTTCGCGATTACATAAGCGATGGATATGTTGTCGTTTTCCCCGGATTTTTCGGAGTAAGTACAAAAGGCGATATCGTAACGTTCAGCCGGGGCGGTTCGGATTTGAGCGGCGCACTTGTTGCGGATGCGATAGACGCTTACGAATACGAAAATTGGACGGATGTGAATGGAATTTTAAGTGCAAACCCAAAAACGATTGCAAATCCCGAACAAATAAAAGCGCTCACTTACAAGGAAATGCGTGAATTGTCGTATATGGGATTTAGTGTTTTTCATGAAGAAGCGGTAAAACCGGTTATGAAAAAGAAAATTCCTATCCGTTTGCGAAATACCGATAATCTTGAAAATACAGGGACGCTTATAGTTTCCGGAAGGCTTCCTCATAACAGAGAAATTGTCGGTATCGCGGCGGCAAGCGGTTTTTGTTCGTTTAACCTGCAGAAATTTTTGATGAACCGAGAAAAAGGTTTCGGAAGAAAATTGCTTGAAATTTTTGAAGATTTGGGAATTTCTTATGAACATTGCCCATCGGGGGTGGATAATATTTCAGTGATTTTAGACCAAAAGCAATTACGTCCGGAATCGGTGAATAATATTGTCCGTCGGATTGAAAAAGAATTAAAACCGGATGAATTAAAAACGGAATTCGGTTTGAGTTTGGTTGCTGTCGTCGGGGAAGGGCTTATGCACAAAATAGGTGTTTTGAGCAGTGCGGCGAGCGCTCTTTCAAAAGCGGGAGTAAACATAAAGATCGTTAATCAGGGAAGCAGCGAGTTAAGTATAATTTTCGGTATTGACGGCGCGGACGAAGTACGGGCGGTTAAAGTGCTTTATGATGCATTTTTTTCTTAAAAAGAGGTTTTTATGAATCAAGATTTAATTAAAATTTTATGTTGTCCGGAAACGAAACAAAAAGTGGATTACGCCGACAAAGAAATCGTTCGAGAAATAAACAGAAAAATAGCGGCGAAACAATTAAGAAATCGTGAAGGTGTTCTTTTGACCGAAAGAATAGACGACGGGCTTATACGTGAGGATAAAAAATATCTTTATCCGATAAAAAGCGACATTCCAATCATGTTAATTAACGAGGCGATTGAATTATGAAAATAAAAAAAACGTTTTATTGTGTTTCTTTGTTATTTTTTTTCTTACTTTTGCCGTGCACGGTTCAAGCTGAAATTCCTAACCCTGCTTTTTGCGGCAAAAACAATCAATTATCAGTTCATTTTGGGCAAAGCAGGCGGGAAAGTATGGAAAAGTTATTTATTGTAGGGCTTAATTACAGCCAGCCTAATGATTTTTTTCGGCTTCCCGGTCGTCGTAACGTCGAGTTTTTAACCCAACGCGGAATCGGTGAACTTTCTCAATATAATCAAAACATTATATTCGGTTTTTCTCAGGATTTAATTTCTCCCGCAGTTTGGCGATTGTATGGCGGAATTAATCTGGGTATATATATCAAGCCGCAAATGACCGACAGAATAAGCTCAAGGTTTACTTTCGGCGAAAGGGCTTTTTTGGGTTTTCGCGTAATAGACGAATTGGTGTTGGAACTTTATGCGCGGCATTTTTCTAACGGCGACTTGACGGGCGGTAATGCGGGACAAAACTTTATCGGATTAAGCGTAATGTGGAATTTCTAGGAATTGTTTTTTTGTTTTGTGACAGGGCGTATTTTTGTATCTCTAAAAATTAAAATTTGAAAGGCTGTATTATGAATATATATACTATTATTAAATTTGGAATAATTGCAATTTTTATTCCGTATATTGTTTTCGGGCAAAAACAGGAAAAGATATATTTGGAAAAAGATAATGTCGTTTCAAATTATTATACTGTTGTTTACCCGGACAAGTCGCCGTATAAGGGTTATATGTTTTTATTGCCGAGTACTTGGGAAACTCCTGAACAACTTTTGTTTAATACGGATTTGCCAATGAAAGCGGCTCAGAAAGGGATACTAACCATAATTCCCGTTTTTAAGACGGGAATTAATCACTTTGGGGCGGACAACTTAACACAAGAATCTTTCAAAGAAATCCTCAATGATGTCGTGAGCAAACATAAATTACAAAAAATTAAGTTTTTCGTAGGGGGATTTTCGATAGGCGGCACTTGTGCGGTTAAATATGCGCAATTAGCGAATAAAAATGATTTTAATATTAAACCAGCGGCAGTATTTGTTGTTGACGGACCTCTTGATTTTGAGCATTTTTATAACTCTGCGGTAAGAGATGTGCGTTTATCTGCCGATGGAACTGTCGAAGCGTCTCACGAAAACATATATATGATTGGTCAAATTGTAGGGCTTATGGGTGGAAAACCTTCAACCCATTTGTCTAATTATCACAATATATCCCCTTATTCATTTTCGGACACGACGCAAAGTAACATAAAGAATCTGTTGGATACGCCTTTAAGAATTTATGTGGAGCCGGATATAAATTGGTGGATGAAAGAAAGAGGACAAGATGTTTCAGATATGAATGTTTTGTCTCATTCTGCAATGATTAACGAATTAAACAGGCTTGGCAATGAAAAAGCAATCTTAATTACGACAGAAAATAAGGGGTTCCGAAAACTTGAGAACGGAGAGGTGATTCGCCATCCTCATTCTTGGAGTATAGTAGATAACGACGAATTAATAATGTGGCTGCTAAAACAATAATAAAGGGAAAGTAGGATTACCGGTGCGTAATGACACAACTATATAAATCCCAAAATTTCAAAACGCTTAAATACTTGCGGTTTTGCCGGAAAGATTATTATTTTCAATCATTATTTCAAACACGGAGAATATTATGAAGAATTTGATTACGTTTTTTTTAGCCGCGATACTAATATTTTTTACGCCGGTATTTTCCGACCCGCAGATAGGACAATCGTCAATAGTTACACTTGCGTTTCCTTGGGGGGCAAGGGCGGCGGCGCTTGGTGAAACGTTCACGGGGATTGCCGATGACGAAGAAGCGCTGTTTTACAACCCTGCCGGACTCGGACTTTCACCGCTTGCAAAAACCTGGATTCATTATCAGCCGTGCGGCGAACAAAAAATTGTTGCCGTCGCATCCGGGACAAAAACACAGAAGGACGTTTGGGTTTTGAGCGAGCAAAATGAAATTTACAAATTTAACGGAGTCGACTGGGTAAACTATTTGACTCACACCATTGACAGCAGCGATAATTTTTCTTCGATTGCAGAAAAATATTATTCGTTTGAAAGCAGCGAAGAACTTTCCGAATCGGCTTTGGAACTAAAAAGATTTAACGGAGTATATGCCAAAGAAAGGAAGAAAATTTCGGCGATTTTATCTAGAAATTTGTCCAAAGACCAAGCGGATTCTCTATCACGGTTTTTTACGTTTTTGCAGTACTCAGAACAAAGCAAAAACGGTATAAAAGGTTATTTAATGGAATATTTCGACAATGACGAAGCCGATGCGACGGCGGACGAAATTATCGGAGTTCTTGATAAAATCTCGGGACTTTCAGGCATTTACGACCTGAAGATTCCGTACACGATAGCGCTCAAAGGAAAATTGAACGACATTATATGCGATGCTGTCGGACGGCTTTGGGTCGCAGGCGACGACGGACTTTGGCGTTTTGATAACGAATGGAAAAAATTCACGAATTTCGACGGCGTTCCAGAAGCTAAATTTAATTCTTTAACAGAACTTGCAAACGGCGACGTTGCAATAGCGACTTCGGTAGGCGGATATTTGTTCGAAAACGGACTTTTTTCCAAAATCACCGGAGAAGCCGAAATTTTTGATGGAGAGGTTTTGTTTGTGAACAAAATAAACAATGACGTTTATTTGGGAACGGAAAACGGACTTTTGCTCGTTTCAAACGGGAAAGAAAATTTAATAGATACTGCGAAAGGTTTGGTTAATAACGTTGTTCGAACTATTGCTATAGACCAAAAAAAGCGAATCTGGGTGGGCGGTGACGAAGGAGTTTCGCTTTGGACTGGATTTGAGTGGAAAAAATTTCGTTTCAAAAACAGCAAAGTTTTCGATATTGTAATAGAAAAAGACAATAAAATTTGGTTCGCTACAAACAACGGCGCAGTCGAGTATTACGAAGGTAAAGACGGTTTGCCCGAATGGAAAGTTCATCATGAAAAAAACAATCTGCCTTCTTCCGTAATAAATTCGGCTGTTTTTCACAGAAACGACATTTGGCTTGCAACAGACAAAGGAATCAGCAGATTTCAACACGGCGAAGTAAGAGCGACGATGTATTTTGAAAATCTTTTACCGTCGTTGCACATAAGCGATATGTGGCATGCGGCTGTTGCCGGTGTAATTCCGCTTGGAGAATGGGGAACTATAGGTGTATTTTTCAATCAGTTATATTTCGGCGACATAGAAACCAACAATCCGGACGGATCTCTCGGCGCCGTTTATTCTGCATTTGAAATCGTTAGCGGGATAGGTTACGGCATGCGGCTGAAAAAAGATTTTGCGGCGGGAATAAATCTCAAACATTTTTATAGCCGTCTTAAAAAAGATGAAGCGGAAGCGCAATCTTTTGCGATTGACGCCGGCATAATTAAAAATAATTTTTTGACAAAAGACCTGTCTTTGGGATTTTCAATTTTAAATATGGGGCCTTCGGTTGCATATACCGAAGATGATGCTAAAATGGCGATACCTTTTACTTTACGACTCGGAGCGTCCTATAAACCGATAAAGAAAGCGACTAATTATTTGCTTTTGGCATTGGATTTAGAACGCGAAATCGTTTACCGCGATGAAAACGACGGAACTCCCGCACCGTTTTTCAAAGCGTTTTACAAGGATTTATTTGACGACGAACGCGAATCCGCAAGAGACGAATTGAAAAAAATAACGATTCATACGGGGCTTGAATTTAATTACCTTGATTTTATTTCTCCGCGTATTGGGTGGATGTATGATAAAGCAGGGTTCAGAAACGAAATAGATATCGGTATTGGTTTGAATATAAATGTTATATCCGCCGATTTCGGAATGATTTTCGCGCTTGGAGATAACGACGTAAGGCAAAGTCAGATACGTTTTTCGATAACCTATGCGAGGTAAAATTTGGCGACATATATACTTGTGCGACAGACACCTATATAAGTCCCCAGTGGAGAAACAATACATGAAGATACGAATGGATTCTCTTATCAAAGCCATAACCGCCGCCTTAGATGCAGTTGAAAAAGAACTTTTGGGGGCAAGCGGCAACCATGGAAAACGAATCGCGATTCTTTGCGCTAAAATGGGAAAACTGTTAGGAAAAAATACGGAAGAAATCATGGGTTTGACAAATTGTGCGCTTTTGCATGATAACGCTCTTACCGAATATATTCTTGCGACACGTGCAGGCGGGCACTATGATTCGACTATGAAAGAACACTGCGAATTCGGACAGCGAAACGTCGATGCGTTACATTTCAAAACCGATATAAAGGATTTTATTCTTTATCATCACGAACGAGCCGACGGTAAAGGTCCATTTGGAATACGTGAAGGAGAAAGTCCCATAGAAGCGCAACTTATAGCTATCGCCGATTCAATCGACGTAACGTATCATTTACAGACGTTAAAACCCGACGAACTTACTTCCGTCTTGCAAACCGTCAAAGAAGATACCGGTAAAAAATACGGTAAAATCGCCGCGCAAACAATGCTGGAAATTATGGATCTGCAAACGCTCGAATCGCTCAAAGACGAAGTTATAAACGAAACCGCCGAAACTTTTTTAATTCCCTGGTTCGTAGATGTGGAAGACAAGGTCGTTTTTAATTTTGTAAGTTTCATCGCAAAAATCATCGACTATAAATCCGTTTTTACCAAACGACATTCGATTCAAATCGCCGACATGGCTTGGTTTATGGGAGGATATTATAACTATAATCAAACGGAAAAACTTAAGTTATACCTTGCCGCCGCCCTGCACGATATAGGAAAATTGGAAACCCCGTCTGCGATTCTGGAAAAACCCGGTAAACTAACGGACGAAGAATTTATAACTATCAAAGAACATGCACGTAAAACATGGGAACTCTTAAAAGACATAGACGGATTTCACGATATTTGCGCATGGGCGTGTAATCATCATGAAAAACTAAACGGAACAGGTTATCCTTTCGGTAAAAAAGCCGATGAATTGGATTTTAATTCCAGACTTATGGCTTGCATCGACATATATCAGGCAGTCAGAGAAAAGCGTCCTTATCATCCCGCGAGAAATCATAACGACGCAATGCAAATACTTTACAAAATGGCTGACGACAACGCGATAGACAAAAACATCGTAAATAATATATCGACAGCCATGGCGCCTTTCGACGATATCGACCTTCCGACGCCTCAAATATCATGAAACAAAACAAAATGATTGAAAAATGAGAAGAATAGACAGAGAAATAATCGATATAAACGAGAAATTGAAAATCATTTCCGAATGTAAAGTTTGCAGGCTTGGATTGTGCGATAACAATTATCCGTACGTCATACCGATGAATTACGGTTTTTCGTATGACGACGGGAAACTTGTTTTATATTTTCATGGCGCCGCGCAAGGCAGGAAGATTGACGTTATTAAGAAAAACAATAATGCGTGTTTTGAGATTGATTGCGATACGAAATTAGTCGAAAAAGAAACTCCCTGTGATTACGGTTATGAATTTAGAAGTATAATCGGCTTTGGAAAGATTGTTTTACCGAATACTAAAGACGAAAAAATAAAGGGCTTGAATTATTTAATGAAACAGCAAACCGGAAAAGATATAAAATACGATTTTGATGAAAACCGGTTAAACGGCGTTCTTGTTTTTAAGATGTCGGTGGAAGAGTTTAGCGGGAAACAAAATATAGTCGGGCGGCAATAATATGTCGTTAAACTATCCGATTGTGCTGGTTCACGGAATTATCGCACACGACAGAGGAAAATTTAATATTTTCTGGGGAAGAATTCCAAGAATACTGAAAAAAAAAGGCATACGGGTATTCTTTGGAAACACAGACGCCTGGGGAACATGCGATTCTAATGCAAAAATATTAAAAACAACTATCGAAAAAATACTTCTTGAAACAAAAGCCAAAAAAGTTAATATAATAGCTCATTCCAAAGGCGGTATCGACTCCAGATATTTAATTTGGAAACATAATTTTGAAGATAAGGTTGCAAGTTTAATTACAATTAATACTCCGCATTACGGCTCAACGCTGTCGGATTGGATATGTGAGCGAAAAATATTCAAATACCGTTTTACAAAGAAATCGCTTAACATATTCGCCAAATTGTATGGAGATACGAATCCCGATTTATACGGTGTATTTTGTCAATTAACTACGAATAAAATGAAAGAATTTAACGCTCATGTCATTATGAATGATAAAGTATATTTCCAAAGCCTTTACACGACGCTAAAAAATTCTTCAGATGATTTGCTGTATTTTTTCAGTCACAGATATTTGAAACGCATAAGCGGAGAAAACGACGGTATTGTAAGTGAAAATTGTGCGATTTATGGAAAAAACGCAGTGAAAATTGAAGGATCGATATCTCACAGTGAAATACTTGATATTAAGAGAAGAAAAATATCCGGAATAAACATACCCGATATTTATGTAAAAATAGTAGAAGATCTAGTAGAAAAAGGATTTTGAATAAAGTTTTCAACGACTTTGTTTTGCCGAATTTATTATATTAGCGTCAAATAAAAAATTCAAAGGAGAAAATTTGTGACAGAGCAAAAGTTTACCAACACCTTATACACAAACGATAACTTATTTATCCTTTACGGCATGAACAGCAATCTTGTCGATTTAATATATTTAGATCCGCCTTTCAATTCTAAACGGATGTATTCAACTCCAATCGGTAAAAAGCAGGCAAAAGCAAGTTTTAAAGATATGTGGACATGGCAGGACGTAAACGAAGCGTATCTTGAAACCTTATCTGAAAAGTATCCCGCTCTGACAAATTATATTGCTACCATCAGTGCTGTAAATGGGAAAAATATGATGGCGTATATTGCCTATATGACCCAGAGAATTGTAGAAATGTACCGTATTTTGAAGCCGACAGGCAGTTTTTATCTGCATTGCGATACTGTAGCAAGCCATTATTTGAAATTTGTACTGGACGAAATCTTTGGAAAAAATAATTTTAGAAATGAAATCATTTGGAAAAGAGGTGCGATGAAAGGCGCAAAAGCGGTCGGGAAACAATATGGAAGGAACCACGATGTAATCCTGTATTATTCAAAAAGCGATGTCTATACGTACAACAGACAATATATCGGATATTCGGAAGATTATATTAAACGCTTTAGAAATGACGATAACGACGGAAAAGGTCCTTATAGAGCAGACCAGCCTATTGGAACGCGCTCACAGGAAAGTGTCGAACAGTTAAGAAAGGAAGGACGCGTTTTCAAAAAAGGAAATACCGAAAAGATAAAACAATATCTTTATGAGATGAATGGCATTGCGATGGACGATGTTTGGATTGACATTGACCCTGTAAATACTATGGCAAAAGACAATAAATATCCGACACAAAAACCATTGCCGCTACTGTACCGTATTATAAAAACGTCTTCCAATGAAGGCGATATTGTACTTGACCCGTTTTGCGGTTGCGCTACAACATGCGTAGCCGCGCAGCAGTTAAACAGAAAATGGATTGGCATAGATATAGAAAAACAGGCAGTACAGCTGTTAATAGACAGATTAAGTGATGACGCCGGAATGCTCAAAGACTTTATTAATTTTGATAGTGCCATAGTTCCGCAAAGAACAGATGTGGAAAACATACAGCCTACAATTTCGGTTAAAGAACGTTTGTACAAAAAACAGGATGGTCTGTGCAATGGGTGTAATACGAAATTTGAAATTTACGGTTTAGAGATTGACCACATAATCCCCAAATCAAAAGGCGGCGGCGATTATTATGAGAACTATCAGTTATTGTGCGGCTCTTGCAACAGAATAAAAGGCGACAGGCCGATGGAATATCTGCGATTGAAAATAAAAGCGCACGAGGAAATGATTAAAAACAAAATAGTTTTCGGGGAATGATATGACAGAGCAAAAGTTTACCAACACCTTATACACCAACGATAACCTATTTGTCCTTTACGGCATGAACAGCAATTTTGTCGATTTGATATATTTAGACCCGCCGTTTAATTCCAAACGGTTTTATGCGGCGCCCATAGGAAGCAAGGCGGCCGGCGCTTCTTTCAAAGACATGTGGACTTGGCTGGACGTTAATGAAGCATACCTTGATACACTTGCGGGAAAATATCCCGTATTGGCGCGATACATAGGAGATGTCGGGAAAATACACAGCAAAGCGATGATGGCGTATCTTACATATATGGCGCAACGTATAATAGAAATGCACCGCGTATTGAAGGATACCGGAAGCCTCTATCTGCATTGCGACCAAACGGCGAGTCATTATTTAAAGATAGTATTAGATGAAATCTTTGGTAAAAATAATTTTATTACAGAAATAATTTGGTATTATTCATGGGGTTCCAGAACGGCTAAACGATGGAACCGAAAACACGATGTCATATTGAACTATTCAAAAACTGACAAATTTATATTTAACGTTAATGACGTCTTAGACGAAAGAATATTAAAAGAAGCGTCAAAAAAACGATTGGAATATAAAGGCGCAATGATTATGAAAAATGCTTATACTAAAGCAAACTCTAATTTTATTCTTCCGGCGGACGTGTGGTCCATTCCGACAATCAATGCGATGTCGAAAGAACGGACAGGATACCCGACGCAAAAACCGCTTGCCCTTTTGCACCGCATTATCAAAGCGTCGTCAAACGAAGGCGACATTGTATTTGATCCGTTTTGCGGTTGCGCTACAACATGCGTAGCGGCGCAACAGTTAGGAAGGAAATGGATTGGAATCGATATTGAAAAGCAAGCGGTCGGCATTCTCATCGAAAGACTAAGTGACGACGCAGGACTGTTTAAGGACTTTATCAATACCGATACCATCCCTCAAAGAACCGACGTTACCGTAGAGCCGCCGTCCGCCTCCGTAAGGGAACGTTTGTATAAAGAGCAGAACGGCTTGTGCAACGCCTGCGCAACTCAATTTGACATGCGCAATCTTGAAATCGACCATATCATACCAAAGTCAAAAGGCGGCGGCGATTATTATGAGAACTATCAGTTATTGTGCGGCTCTTGCAACAGAATAAAAGGCGACAGAC
>JAIRUI010000077.1 GCA_031254455.1 Chitinispirillales bacterium
CGATGACGATTCTACGATAGTAGTTCTTTGGTTGGATAAAAACTATTCTCCTGAGAATGTCACGGGCGGAGAAATGAGGGTTATGGTAACTCCTGCGCCGATATATATCAACGCGTCTCCCGTTACCGTCGGAGTAAAAGACGAAGCGGGTCCGGTAATAGTATCTGCGGAATGTATAAAATCGCTTATTCCTGACGGAAACGACGTACTTCTTATAAAGATGAGCGAAACGTCGAGTATTCCTAACGGCATGGGTAATCTTCCGTTTAATTTTGTCGTCAAACAAGGCGGTTCTTTATATACGGTTTCGTTTGCGGACATAACCTTGGAAGACGGCGTTTATAAATGCATCGTCAGCGCTAAAGACAGCGGCAAGGACGGAAAAATATCCAAAGGAGATTCTATTTTTGTCAACGTTAACGGCAACGTTAAGGATATTAACGGAGTATATCAGTTAATCGAAACGAATAAACGCGTCGAAATTACGATGAAAACCGTAATAGGTTTAATATCCGCCGTTTATTTGGATACGAATACGGTTCACGATGGTTATACCGATATTATAAGGATTGATTTGGGTATGGAAGTTTCTCAGGAATTTGCCGAAAGAATAGCGGCTTCCATAGATCTTTCGTCCGATCGTAAATTTACGGTAAGCGGAGTAAAAGCCGTATCGAACGGGATAGAATTAAGCGTCGTCGAAGAAAAGAAGTATCATGCGAAAGAAGGTTATTCACTGGTGAAAACGAATATCGATCTTTCTTCCGATTCTGTTTGGCTTAAAACTCCTATTTTGTCGGACGACGGACTTTTAACTGTTGACGCAAGCAAAACCGTAGTTACGGACGGAGTGGCTCCGGTGGTTTCGCATGGAATATACGATGTTGGTGTTAATGAGACGACGCTTGAGGTTGTTTTCAGCGAGCCTGTCGATTTAAAGTCTTACGCTACGGATAAGCCTTATAAATTTTTGGCGACTAAACTTGGCGATGAATTTACTATGACTTTTGCGCCGTCTTTGCCGGTGCAGGGAAAGTCGGCCGATCGTTGGATATACAAGATTGAATCTAAAAGCATAGCCTATCCGGTAAAAGGCGACAGCCTTTGGATCGCGTTTGACGGTATAGTGTTTGATTTGGAAGGAAATAAGCAGGATCTTACCGTTCGCGCTCCTCTTTTGGCGGATTCTTATCCGTTTGAGTTGGATTTGTACGTAGTTCCGCAGCCGATGTCTCTGATTAAACTCGGAGACAAAAGATACGAGCCTAAAGATCTTAACGACAACCTTGCCGATTATTACAAAATTCCGTCGAGTATGAGAAAAGGCGTCGCGATAGTTCTTGAAGCGAAAGGTCCTATTACGGATGTTAGCCTTCAGAAAGGCGTAGTAAAAATTATAGACCAGACGGGTAACCTCGTTACGGACGAGATTTCTATGAAATTTGACATGACCGATAGGGGAACTGTGGCGGGTGTCGCGGTTTGGGACGGTAAAAATCGTTCCGGCAGAACGATAGGCGCGGCTACTTATTTGGCGATAGTCGAAGTAGAAGTTAAGTTTGACGATCGTGACGCTAAGGAATCCCGCGCTTATCGCCGCGCTATAATGGTTACTTCCGGCGGAGACGCTCTGAAATAAAAAGCGGTTTTATTTGTCTTAAATGGCGGTCGTAAAAATCGACCGCCATTTTTTGTTTTGTGGATATAATGAAAGAGAAAAATCGTGATAATTATTAAAAGCGATTTGTTGACAGGTTGCTTTTTTGTTTTTGAAGAAATACATAAAGAGTTAATTTTTTCTGTTTTTTATATTTTGAAATAATTTTGGTTATCTTAAAATATTTCGGACTATATTACAGATTTCATTGATTCTATCTTCACCGAGAGTTGTTATGTTGATACCATTATGAGAATCTCTCTTTCTACGAAAAGGGACTTGTAATCTGTCAAGAGAGACAACTTTTACCATATCACACAAAGCCCAGCATTCCTTTTCAGATAAAATACCAGGCATAATTCCCATAGGAATAAATACTGTATAAGAACTTTCTTTTCGCGGCTTTTTTGTAGTAAATGGAACTACTACCGCCAATTTATGACGCTTATGAGGATGTATTACAAGAACCGGACGAATTTTCCCTATTTCAGGTTTTATGTTGGCGATTATTGATTCATTTGTGTCGATACAAGAATTTATCTTATTCCAACAATCCTCAAATCTACACATAAATATCTGCCCTTTTTTAACGTAGTTAGGAGAATTCATTTAATATCCTTGTTGAAAAAATTAGCCCCCGTAATAAAACGAGGGCAGTAACCCACTTAAGGGAAAAAGCAACGTTGCCATTGCTTTACATACATAATATACAATATTTCTACAAAAAAATCAAGAATAAAATTCTGGGCTTGCTAATCAAATATACATTGAATAATTTCTTCGTTACTTTTTATTCTATTTTAATATTTTCAAAATAATTTCTTGCGTTTTTATAAACGCACAAATTACTTTTCGAGTAGGAACGGCGTAACATCGGAGAAAAAATGTTTACCGGACTAATAGAAACGACGGGTGAAATAAAATCGCTTTCTTTTGAAAACAAAAGCGCGGTAATAGCAATACTGCCCAAAGCCGACGACTTTGAATGTAAAATCGGCGATTCCGTAGCGATTGACGGCGTTTGTTTGACAGTCGAAAAAATAAGCGAAAAACGTATTTTTTTTCGTGCGGTCAGAGAAACTCTTTCGAAAACGACGCTTGTGAACGCGAAGATTTCGCAAGTCGTAAATCTTGAAAGGGCGATGAAAGCGGACGGGCGTTTCGGCGGGCATATCGTTTTGGGACATATCGATACAATCGCAAAAATAGAACAAATTAAAAACGACGGCGATTCGTTTTTATTTTTTGTATCCGTTGACGACGAATATTCAAAATACGTCGTAAAAAAGGGTTCTGTCGCTGTAAACGGAATTTCACTGACTGTCGCGGATTTGACGCAAAACGGATTTTCTCTGTCGATTATCCCGCATTCTTTCAAAAATACGACGCTTGCGCTGAAAAAAGTCGGCGATTTTGTCAATATCGAATGCGACGTTTTTTCTAAATACGTTGAAAGGATGATTGTGCAAAAAAATAAAACCGGAGATAGAATATTAAAACTGCTTGAAGAGGGGGAATTTTGAGAACGTTTGAAGAAATAGAAGAGGTAATTAACGATTATAGAAACGGTAAAATTGTTATTATAGTCGATGACGAAGACCGTGAAAACGAAGGCGATTTGGCTTTTGCGGCGCAGCTTTCTACCGCCGAAAAGGTGAATTTTATGGCGAAATTCGGACGCGGACTTATCTGTATAGCGCTTGAAAGCAAAATTTTAGACAGATTGAGAATTCCTATGATGGTTGAACGAAACACCTCGAATTTTGAGACGGCTTTTACCGTTTCGGTCGAGGCGCGAAAAGGCACGACGACGGGTATTTCGGCGCAAGACAGAAACGCTACCGTCCTGAAACTCATAGACCCGAACGCGACGCCGAACGATTTTGTTATGCCGGGGCATATGTTTCCTCTTAGGGCGAAAGACGGCGGAACGCTTGTACGAACCGGGCAGACCGAAGCGAGCGTCGATTTGGCGCGGCTTGCCGGACTTACTCCGGCGGGGGTAATTTGCGAGATTATGAAAGACGACGGGACTATGGCTCGCCGCGCGGATTTGGAAATTTTTAGCAGAGAACACGGCATAAAAATCGTTTCCGTAGCGGATATCGTTCGTTATAGATACGCCAAAGAAAAAATGATTTCTTGCACGGCGACGGCGAAACTTCCGACTAAATTCGGCGATTTTTTGATAAAAACCTATGAAGAAACGTTAAAAACGCACACTCACGTCGTTATTCAGAAAGGTGAAATAAATCCAAACGAACCGATTCTTGTACGCGTACATTCCGAATGTTTTACGGGCGATATTCTCGGCTCGCTTCGCTGTGACTGCGGAAATCAATTAGAAATCGCCTTAGAAAAAATAGGCGAAGAAAACGGCGTGGTTTTGTATTTGCGCCAAGAGGGGAGAGGCATCGGGCTGACTAATAAGATAAAGGCTTACAATCTTCAAGACGGAGGTTTAGACACTATTCAGGCTAATATTCAATTGGGTTTTGAAGCGGACATGCGCGATTACGGAATAGGCGCTCAAATTTTGGCGGATTTGGGAATTAAAAAAATACGTCTCTTAACAAACAATCCTTGCAAAATCGTGGGTTTGAACGGTTACGGGATAGAAATTACGGATAGAATCCCGATTGAAATAGCGGCGAACGAACATAACAAAAAATATTTGGACACAAAAAAGGGGAAAATGGGGCATTTGTTGTAAAATTTTAAGTGAAACCAATATTCGTTTCACAGTTTCAAAATCCTTGCGTTTTTAAGATGAAAATCCGCTTCTTGTCCGCAATGTTTATTTGCGAAATACAAAAAATTTCCGTCTGAAAGTTTAATAACCGCCGTAATCGAAAAAAGATTTTCTGAAATTATATTTTCGGGAAATTCTACAAACTGCGCAAATGAATCGTTTTTGGTTTCGCATATGATTTTCGGGGGAGCGCCGATTTCCGATAAACTTTGATTTGAGCGGTAATCCGAGAAATTAAAAATTTCAAAATTCTGGTCGAACCCCAAATTATATTCGGTATATGAATTGTTTTTTTTGTTTACGAATATTTCAAAGCAACCTATAGTCCAAAGTTCGTTTTTTCGTTTAGTGAATCGTGAAATTTCTGGGAAGTCGATTCCGGAAATATCTCCTGAAATTTTTGCCGAAAATACTGTTTTATTCGCCGTATTTTTTATTTCGGCGTCGATTTTCAAATACGATTTGTTTTCAAATTCCGTTAATTCGATATATCCCATTTTCACCTTGATTTTATTCGCTTTATTTCATAAAATAATGTATTTTTGCGGCGCACGGAGATAATTATGAGAAAAATAATAATTTTAATATTAAATATTTTCGTTCTCTGCGTTTTCGCGTTCGGCGGCATAAAAAAAGAGTTTGTATTCGTTACTGACGCTTCTGTGAATAAAATCGTTCTTGAGAACGAAATTATTGAGCCGAATTCGGTGAAAATAAATTGTGATTGCGAGATTTCAAATTGGCGCTTTGTCGAAGAGAATAACACTATTTATTTTTCGCAGGATTTATGGAAAAATCAAAAATATAATATTGAATACGAAACGGCGTATCAGGGAATTTTAAGATCTTACGAATTGAATATTCCAAAATATCGTAGCGACGGTGCCGACGGCGAGGAATTTTATTATGATTACGATGAAAACCCTGTTTTAGAAAGCGGTAAAATTTCGTTTGAAGGAAGAAAAAACATCGGCGTAATGTTTGGGAGTAACGGTGAGACGGCTATGAATCAGTCGCTTGACGTTGAGATTTACGGAAATATTGATTCGACGACGACTATTTCCGCACATATCAGCGACCAAAGTTCGTCGCTTGACGGGCAGACCGGCGAGATAGGCGAATTGGACAAAATTTATATCAAAATTGAAAATCCCAAATGGTCTGCGGCTGTCGGCGATTTGGAAATTCGCAGTAACGAATCGGGAATATTAAAAGAGTTTTATACGCCTAAAGGGCTCTTTGCCGAGTCGAAAAACGACGGAATCGGACGGAAAAATAACGCGTTTGCGGGAATTTCCGGAACAAAATTCGGTTACAATAAATTTGAAGGCGTCACAGGGATTCAAAACGGAATGTTTAATCTTCAACCGGATAAAAATCATTCGTATGTAAAAATTATTTCAGGCGGCGTTTCCGTCTCGCTTGACGGGAAAACGCTTAAAGAAGACGAAGATTACATTGTAGATTACGACTTGGCGGGAATAAAATTTACCGCAAAAACGCCGATTATGGACGGGCAGGCTATTGAAATAAGTTACAAATATCGAGATTTTGACTATAATATTTTTACATCCGGAACACGGCATAATTTTTCTTTTCTAGACTCGTCTTTGCTAATAGATTTTTCAGTGTATTACGACAAAGATATTTGGGAGTCGTCTCAGAGAGATTTTACTCCTGACGAAATTTCGCAAATAAAAAATTCTGGCGCTCGATCGCCGCAATTTCTTCTCGGAAACAAAATTCACAAAAACGACGTGCTTAAAACGCAGGCGTATAAAAGGATTTATCGCCTTGATTCTACGGCGAACGTTTATTATTGGGAAAACGATCCGGAATCGGTTTATTTGAAAAGAGATTTGTATTCCGTTAATTTTCAGCCGTCGGACAGCGGCGAATATCTTCCGTATCGTTCAAATTATCGCGATAAATTTTCAAATTATACTAAAGAATATTTGGACAGCGTTGAAAACGAGCAAAGCGCCGTACTTGAACCGATTTATCTGTTTGTCGGTAAAGGCGGAGGACTTTATACCGCGTTCGGCGAAATCGTTCTTCCGAAACGAAGCGTAAAAGGAGAAATTTCGGCTGTTTATGCGCCGAACGATCGTTTAATAATCAATATTGCCGCGGCGGGTATAAATTCGGATGAAAATACGCTTTCCGATAATAATGAATATGATAATTCGGCCGCTGTAAAAGCCGACGTTTTTGTTTCGTCGAATTCGGAAAACAATTTTTTGGTCAAAGACAGGTTTGAAGTTTACAATACCGGTGATTTTTTTGTTAATAACGTTTTAAACGGATACGAAACTTTTCATAAATGGGGGATTTCCGGCGATATTGAAAAGTACATGCTTTGGGAAAATATTTTTTATGCGGGTTTTCAAAAATCTATTTTGTTAAAGGGCGGATACGGACAATCCGTAGTTGATAATTTGCACTTTTTACGAAAAATTCCTTATTCAAGAAGAATTTCCGGCGGTTTTGAATCCGGAAAAGAAACGCCGTTTTATTTTGACTATCTTTTTACAAAACGGGTTATTGAAGATAACGGTGAGGACGGACGACAGCAAAACGCGAGTATCTCTTTTGATTTGAGCAGGTTATATATAAATTTCGCTGTTGAAGAAACTTGGTATAAAAGCGAAAAAAACGATAATTATTTCGGTGACGTCGTTTCATCCTTTACCGTTGAAAACGAAGATAAAACGTTAAGCGGCGCACTAAAATATAGAAGTCAGGACGTCGGTGAAAATGAAAAACATTTTTTGGCGAAAGAAAATTCTTGGAATTTTCTAATTTCGTCCTCGGCTAACCGCAATCTTAGCGCTAATCAAAAAATAAAAGCCGATTTGAGTTTAATTTTCGCAAACAATTCTTTTTCAATGCTCGCGTATGTTTTGGATAATATTTATTCGGACGATTATTCGAGCGGAATTGATACTAAATGGGATTTGACGTATGAAACGCGCAGTGAGCGGAGATGGGAATACGTAAAAGTTCCGGCAGGAACGGGGACGCACATAAAAGACAGCGTTTCCGGCGTTTTTGTCGAACAGCCGTTCGGCGATTATATCGCGAAAGATATATTTGTTTATGATTTCCAAAACGATTTTTCATTGCAAAGTTATATTGCTAACAATTTTGAAATATTTTGGTATAAGTCGTTGAAAGGCATAAAATTATCGGGAGATTTCTGCGCCGAGAGTAAAATTCCGAAAGGCGGCGGTAAGTGGTATGAATTTATGCCGCTTGTCGCAAATTTGAACGAAAAACTACGAAATTCGGCGGCGTATTCTTTAATTTCATATAATCAATATATTTCAATATTTCCTTCTGAAATTCCGGAAATTTCATCAAATATTCGTTTCGGCGCGAGTAAAAATATTGAGCGTCAAAATTCCAACGCGGTTTTTGACGAAGAATGTGATTTTTTGTATAAATTCAGTAAATTTCATATAGGATTTTCAAACAGAGGTTTCTGGGAAAAACAGGAAAACTATAATTATTACAACAACTATAACTTTATAGTTAAAGATATAAGTTTAAAACCTATAGAAACTATAGTGATCAATAATTTTTTTCACATTTTTACCGAACAAACCTTTGGATTGACCGCAAAAAACGGCGTTTCCGGAAACTATATGGCCGTTCGTCCGGGAATAAAATTTTTGCCGAAAAACGCGGGGAGCGCCGATATTTCGTACTCTTATGCGTTTGTTAATTTTGACGGGGATTTGTTTTACAATATGACGGACGGGTTTTCAAACAAAAACAACCACCGCGTTCAGAGCGTTATCGGGATAAACGCTAGTGAGAAACTGCGGTTCAGCGGATTTTTACGCGGCGATAAAAATAAAAATACAAGAGAAGAATGGCGAATTTCAGCTTCTTTCAATGCGGAAATCATGATAAATTAGATATAATGTTTCAAATTTTGCCGCGATGATTTTTTATTTCTTCCCAAACGTCTTTTGCCGTCTCTTTGTCGTCAAAACGATGCTTTACGCCGGCTGTTTCCTGATATTTTTCATGTCCTTTTCCTGCAATAATCACCGCGTCGCCTTCATTTGCGTTTTCAAACGCGAATTTTATCGCTTCTTTACGGTCTATAACGCATACGTGCGGAAAATCTATCGGAAATCCGTCTTTTACTTCGTCAATGATGCTTTGCGGATTTTCATTGCGCGGATTATCGCTTGTTAAAACCGCAAAATCGCAGTTTTTTGCAACGGCGTCTCCCATAAGCGGTCGTTTAGTTTTGTCACGGTTTCCGCCCGCTCCGAATACGGCGATTAAATTCCCTTTTGTCAGTTTTTTTGCGGTCGATAAAATTTTTACGAGTGCGTCGGGCGTGTGCGCATAATCTACGATAACGCTGAAAGGGGAGTTTAACTCAACTTTATCTATTCTTCCTTCTACCGGTTTTACTTTTTCTAATCCTTCGATTACCGCGTATTCGTCGATTCCCGAAGCGAGCAGCCCGCAAACCGCCTGTGCGCAGTTTATTACGTTAAAATGTCCGATTAATTTTGTCCGAAATTTCAGAATTTTTGCATTCGGCGTTTTGATTTTGAAAAAAATACCTTTCCAGTCGCAGTGGGCTGTTAAAATTCTGTAATTAGCGTCGTGGGCGAATCCGATTGAAAAACTTTTGTCGTTTTTTAATTCTTTGATAAGTCGTTTTCCATATTCGTCGTCGATATTTATTATCGCCGCGCCGTTGTTTTTTATATGTTTTGTAAATAATCGCTTTTTTGCCGAATAATATTCTTCCATAGTTTCATGAAAATCCAAATGATCTTGAGTCAGATTTGTAAATATTGCCGAATCAAAATAAAATTCCGTTAAACGATCCAATACGAGCGCGTGCGACGACGCTTCCATACATAAGGTTTTGATTTTATTTTTCGCCGAACCGATAATTCTTAAAGTGTCGATCGCTTCCGGAGTTGTTCTGTCGGATCCAAAAAATTCTCCGCAAATCTTATTTCCTATCGTTCCTATTAAACAAGTGTTTTCTTCACCGAAAATATTTGCCAAAATAGAATCGCAAATCGTAGCGACGCTGGTTTTTCCGTTTGTTCCCGTAACCGCGACGGAATATATATCGCTGAAATCTACGCCATAAAAATCTTTTCCAAATTCAGCCATCGTTTTTTTTACATTATCGCATTTAATCCAAATTTTGTTAAAATTATTCGGTTTTTCATTTTCGGATAATACTCCGACCGCTCCGTTTTTTACGGCTATATCTACAAAATCGTTTCCGTCAAACGAAAATCCTTTTATCGCACAAAATAAATCGCCGGATTTTACTGCGCGGGAATCGTAAACTATGTTTTTAATTTCGATTTCTTTTAATAAATTCGACACGTTCATATTTCGGAAATTCCTTTTTCGACAAAAAGCGAACAAGTAGAATTTACGTCCAAAACCGTGCCGACGGTCGGATGCTGTCTTTTAACTCTTCCGATACCGTTTTCTATGTAAGACGGTTCGATATTTCTTTGTTGGAGCATATTTATAGCGTCTTTAATATTGATCCCGACGCAGTTCGGCATTATAATTTCATTTTCAAACGAGTCGGTGTAGAGAGCGACTTTAGCGTAATTTCTTATTTCACTGTCTGCCGCAGGAATTTGCCGAATGATAATATTGCCTGTACCGTAAATATCGTAATCGATTTTTGAATCGTTACATATTTTTCTTGCGGTCTTAATGTTAAGTCCGTTAAAATTAGGATATTTTTTAGTCGGATTAACTTGTGTGACGGTATCATTTGCCGTTTCTGTGTACAAACGGATGTCTTTTCCGATAGAAACTGAAGGCGACGCGACTATATTTTTTAATATTTTTGCGACCGCCGCTCCCGCGACAGGTCCGCCGTATTTACCCTTTTCCGGATCGTCTATCGAAACGCAGCAAACCAGCGCCGGTTTGTCAATCGGAGCGATTCCTGTGAAAGAAGCCCAATAATGCCCCTCAAGGTATTGTCCGTTCTTAACTTTTTTACTTGTTCCGGTTTTTCCGCCGATATTCATTCCTTCCACGAACGCCGCTTTCCCCGTTCCGTTTTCGTTTACTACGTCTTTCATTAATTTCCGCATTGTTTCGGCGGTTTTTTCTTTAATAGGTCTTCTTACGATTACAGGTTTTGATTTTTTAGGATTTCCTCGGCTGTCGTTGATGATATTTCCGTTTCTATCCGTTATTTTTTTATAAATTTGCGGTTTCATAATATAACCGCCGTTTGCGATAGCCGATACCGCGATTGTCATTTGTAAAAGCGTTACGGAAACGGCGTTCCCGAATCCCATACTCATTGCGTCGCGCGGCTGCCAATTTATAAGATCGTTAAATATCCCTTTTTCTTCTTCGGCGGGAATTCCTATGTTTGTCGTAGTTCCGATACCAAATTTTTCACAATATTGATAAAATAATTTACTGCCGATTTTTTCTTTGACTAATTTTGCCGAGGCTATGTTGCTTGACAGTTTGAACGCTTCCGAATAAGGGACTACCCCTAATTTATGATCGTCGGTAATAGGTCTTTCGTTCGGGATTTCATATATTCCGTTTCCGCAATCTACAAGTTCGTCGGGAGTTATAAGTCCCGCATCGATCGCGGAAGCGAATGTTATGGTTTTGAATATGCTGCCGGGTTCATAATTTTCTGAGATAGCTTTATTTCTTTCTGTTTTTTCTCGGCTGCCGTTTGGGTCAAATGACGGATATGAAGACATTGCGTAAATTTCGCCTGTATAAGGATCCATAACGATAGCCATTCCGCCGCTTGCTTTTGAAAAATCGACGGTTTCTGCAATTATGTCGTCTGTGATTTTTTGTATATCCATGTCGATAGTTAAATAAACGTCGGCGCCGTTTTTTACTTTTTGATCCGTTCCGCCGGGTATTGGAATCAATTTTCCGTTCCCGTCACGTCTTTTTTCTGAATATCCTATTTCGCCTGCAAGGTAAATATCAAACGCTTTTTCTATTCCTGCAAGTCCCATCTGTGAGTAATTTCGTTTCACGTAACCGATAAGCGGCGCGGCGTATTGTTTATATAAATAATTTCTTTGCCATTGGGCGTCGCCGGATTTTTCACGAACGGAAATCGCTATTTCTTTCCCGTTTCTGTCTAAAATTCTGCCTCTGCGCGGATATGCCAATTCTTTTTTTTGAGCGGAAACTTTTACGAAAACTTTTTTTTCGTTTCCGTTAACAATTTGTAAATCCCATAATTTTGTAATTAAAAATATCGATAAAAACAAAAAAAATAACAGCGAAAATTTTATAATGCCGTCTGTTTTCAAGAAATTTGAAATTTTCTCCAAATAATCGCCGACGGTCATAAACTGCTCCAGGAAGTCATAACCTGTTCGACAATGTTAAAATTATTTCCTTTTACGGAATAATTTCCGCTTCTCTCTTCAAGGGTCAAAATATTATTCGGAGCCGTTACTTTCATCTTCAGCGTGTCTTCCGCAAAAACTTTAATTTGGGCGGAATTGAACAGAGAGTTTATTTCCATTTTCAAAGATGAAATTTCTTTTTCCGCCGCGCTGATTTCATTTTTTTTGCGCTCTATTTCAATCGCGAGATTGTTGCTGATTTTTGACTGTAAAACAAGCAAAAACGCCATTATTCCAAAAATGAAACAATACCTAAAACTAATCTTCATAATCTGATCCTTTCTCCGCATCTGAGCATTGCGCTTCGCGCTCTGCGATTTATGTTTATCTCTTCTGTTTTCGGTTCTATAGGTTTTTTTGTAATAATTTTTATTTCAGGATTGTGTTTGCAGGAACACTTTGGCGTTTGCGGAGGACAGATACAATTTTTAGCGTTATCCCTTAAAAAATTTTTCACGATTCTGTCTTCAAGCGAGTGATATGAAATTACTACGATTCGTCCGCCTTCTGCAAGATATTTCAACGAATTTTCAAGCGAGATTTTCAGTTCGTCCAATTCTTTATTTACCGCTATTCTAAACGCTTGAAAGATTTTAGATAAAATCGAATTCTGCAAAAATCCGTATTCTTCGTTCAGAACATCTACCAATTGTTTTGTCGTTTCAATTTTTTGCTTTTTTCGCGCTGAAACTAATTTTCTTGCCATTCTTTGCGGATTTCTCAATTCGCCTAAATTTTTCAAAATTTCAGTCAATTCTTCTTCCCCGTAAAAATTAATAATATCCGCCGCCGTTTCTTCGTCGTTTTTATTCATTCTCATATCAAGTTTTGCGTCGTTTCTGTAACTGAATCCTCTTTCTGCGGTATCAAATTGATGCGACGATACCCCTAAATCCATTAAAAAACCGTCAACCTTTTCTATTTTTTCGTCATCCAAAACATCATGAAAACGAGAAAATGAACTATGTCTGATAATTATTTTACAGTCGGTTGAAAATTTTTTCTCTTTAGCGCGGTTTACGGCGGTCAAATCACGGTCGATACCTATTGCGGTTCCGTTTTTACTCAAATTTTGAGCGATTTTTTCAAAATGTCCGCCTCCGCCTAACGTTAAATCGCAATAAATTCCGTCTTTTTTTACATTCAAATATTCAATCGTTTCCGCAAGCATAACCGGAATGTGATAATTTTCATTCACTTTTTCTAAACTCCATAATCGCTTCATTTACTTTGTAATATTTATCGGCAAACTTTCTTTCGGCTTCGTCATAATCTGCGTTTTCATTTTCAGAACAAAACGCTTCTATATATTTACCCATTCCCAACATTATAATTTTTCCGCCGTTATATCTAATCTCCTTAATCTGCTTGCTTGGGATAGTTATTCGTCCTTGACCGTCTAAATCGGAGTCGGCCTGAGTGTCGTAAAATTCTCTGCGGTATTCGTCAAAGATTTCGGTTTCTGGAAGATTTTCATATTGCAGCGCCTTTTTTTCCCATTCGCTTTCCGGATAAATGCGTATGCGGAATTTCGGAACTCTTATACTGTGAAATTTAGAATTTTCCGGAATTAAATCACGGAATTTTGCAGGGATAGAAATTCTTCCCTTCACATCGATCGCATATTCAAATTTTCCAGTAAACCATCCGGTCATAAATTCACCACTATTACACATTTTTCCCCATTACTATATAATATAATAAATTTTTTGGTAAATTGTTAAATATTTTGCTAAAAAGTAAAAAAAAAATGATTTTTACGGGAATATTATTACTTTATAATTTTACGACGGTTTCAAATATCGTCATAAAATCTTGTCGTATTATAGGGAATTTTATTATTTCGTTGATTCCGGCTGATTTCATTTTGAATTCGTTTATAGTTGAAATATTTTTGTTTGAAAACGTAGTTATTGGAATGTCGTTTGAAGGTTCTTTTTTTATTCTTTTTATAGTAGATAATAAGGAATTTAAATCGTCTCCGGTTTTTATAAAAATACAAACCGGAGAGAAATATTCTATTTTTTTAATTCCGTCGAATTCGTTTGTCGTCGTAATTATATTGTAGTATTTATAAAGATAAATTTCGATAAGATCCATTAAACCGTAATTATTGCCGATTAAAACTATGTTTTTTTTCGTTTTGTCCAATTTGATTTTTTTTATATCAATTTTCATTTTGACGCCTTCGTATAAAGAAAAAATCCAAGTACTAAAAATATAAAAGTTGCGCTCCATGCCGCAATAATCGGATTTACCGACTCATTTCTTCCGAGCGTAATAAGAAATTGCGCTATTACCCAATAAATGAACACAAACACAAGTCCTGCGCCGAAATGAACGGCGCCGCCGCGCTTCGTTGAGCGTACCGTTGCGGCGATTCCGACTAAAACAACGACTACGTTCATAAGCGGCAATGAAAATTTGAAATTACTATCCGCCAAATATTTTTGCGTTTTTTCTCCTCTAAGTTTTGCATTTTCTATTCTTTTTTTTAGTTCCGAATAGCTCATCTGCTCGACTTTTCGTATCTGTTTAAGCATATCGACGGGTTTTTGCGTCAAATCGGTCAAAATTACTTGCGACAACTCGTTTACTATTATACTTCCGTCGCTTTGCAATATTTTTTCTTTCCCGTCCGGCATAATCCATAGGTTATTTTCCGGATCGTAATCGACAATATTTGCTGTCGTTATGCTTTTTATTCTGTAATTTTCAAAAGAGTATTTTACGACGGTTTCGTGTTTTGCGGGAGAGGTGTTTATTCTTTTGAAAAAATATGCCGTATTCTCGTTGGAAAAATAGTAGAAATTCCTTCGCGATTCCGTAACTTCCGTAGGAATTGGTCTTCCGTTGCGCCGCGCTGAAAATGTATCTCTGTAAAGTTCCAATTTTTCGTTTGCGGACGCAAGTACCGATTCGTTGAAAAAGAAAATCCCGACCGAAAAGAATAAACCTACAAAAATTAAAGGAAAAGTTGTTCTGACAACGCTTATCCCACTGGATTTTATAGCTGTTAATTCATTAGTTTTTGAGAATGAGCCCATAGAAAGCATTACGGATAAAAGCATTGAGATAGGAAGTATCATGGACATAAAAGAAGCGATAAAGTATAAATAGTAAACCGCTAATTCGTTAAATTTTGCGTCTGTAAAGACAGTTATGTTTCCAACAAAATCTATAATTACGGTTAAAACCGAAAGACCCGCTGTCGTTACTAAGAAGTATGAAAAGAATCTTCCTATAATATATGCCGGAATTATCGGTAAAAATAAGTTTAACATTTTTTCCGGTAAATCAAGAATATGTCCGAATACTGTTTTTATTATACGTAAGATTTTTATATCATGCATATTATTCAATAACTTACGAAATGGGATTAAAATTACTTTTATAACGTCTGAAAATCTGAAACCGCTTTCGTATCCGGATACTTTTCTTAAAAGCCAAACCGCAACAAGCGTCAGAACGACATTTCCTCCCCACATAGCCGCAACCGGAAGAATATTGCCTTTTTTTGCCGAATATTCGCCTCCTATTAAAAACGCCCAATAAAATATAAAGAAAATCAAACTGTAACTCACGCTTATCGCGGCGCTTCCGTTTTTTGCAATAATTCCGAGCGGAATGCCCAAAACCGCAAAAATTATCGCTCCGATTGCAAGAGAGTATTTTTTATGGACTTCTACGGAATATCCGTTTATGCTGTTTTTATTTTCTTTGATGTTTCGCATTATTGTATTGACAAAATTTATTTCACTTTTCAATGCGTCGCTTACTGACCTTGGCGATAAAAGACTGTTTATTGTAGAGTACCATTGTGAAAAGTCGTCCATATACAAAATAGCGGAACTGTCCGCAATTGAATTATTCATATTGTTTGAAATCTCCGAAATCCATTCGTTGTATCTTTTTTTTTCGTTTGAAATATTACTTTTTAGGTTATTTATAATATGAATTAGAGAATCGTTTTTAATTTCACGTTCGCCTTTTTCTTCCAAATTACTTCTTGTAAAATCGCTTTTAATATTTTCTACAAAAAAAGTTTGTTTGGCAAAATCTATTCTGAAAAAATCCGCTTCGTTGTTGTTTCCATTGCCGATATTTTCGCTTATAGTTTGTCCCGAAAACATCGTCAGTTCCAAATATTTTTCGTCTTTTGTCAGATAAAGCGTACCGCTGTCGGCGACGCTGACTATAGGAATTTGGTTATTTTGCGTTGTAAAAATCGTAATTCCGTATAAACGTCCAGTTCCTGCGGTTACGGAATCCACTTTTATGGCATATCCGGGAAAATCTTTTATCAATACTCCGGGGTCTATGAGCGCGGCTGGTTTTTTACGCATAACATCCGACATAAGCTGCGCTGCGTGATGATTTGCATTCGGCAAAATATTGCAGTTGAAAAACAAAAGCAGGACGCCTATTATTGCGCTCAGCGAGATTATCGGCGGAAGCATATCGAATAAACTCATCCCGACTGCTTTCATCGCCGTATATTCGTTGTCGGACGATAATTTTCCAAAAACCATAAGCGAGGAAATAAGCAATGTCATCGGTAACGCAAGCGAAATTATCGAAGCCATACTCACCAAAAGAAGTTCCGCAATTATCTCGAAAGAAACGCCTTTATACAAAACTCTCGGCAGAACCTGTGTCGTGATTTGCATAAAAAATATCATAAAAATCACGGCGAGCGAATATAAAAAAGGTCGTATAAATTCTTTGACGATGTATCTGTAGAATATCATTTTAAGTTTTCGCTTTCTTTGATTTTAACGAAAAATACTTTATTTCAAGCGGTAAAAAAGCGTCTTGGAGCGCACTAACCTAAAATATTCCAAGAAAATCCCCAGCGGAAAATAAGTCCTGGCATAATATATCCGGGAACATACGAATTTGTACGGTTGAGGAAATTGTCGATTTTCCAAAATAGTCGAAACGTTTCTATTTCTGCGGATAGTTTTACCGAGACGTCGTGAATTGGACGATCCCAATGCGTATAATTTCCAAACGGCGACATCGTCAATGGTTCGGAAAAATAGAAATTTGATCGCCAATCTTTTTTACTCCAATAGTTATATGAAATATCTACATAAAAATGACGAACTTGTAAATCTTTATTAAAGTGAAATCTCAAGCCGGAATATGATTTCAAATATGGCATTTGGTCGCTGAAAAGCCAATTTGAAAACAATGAAATTCCTTTAATCTCGCCAAAACTTCCGCCTGCGGAAAATACTTGTTCTGGATTTTCGTAAGGCGCAGCGTTGTTGTGCCAGAATTTATTGACAATCAAATTATCGTTATTTTGCAAAGAAGAAATTTCGTTGCGAAAAGTAATAAGATTTGAATACCCGCCATAAATTGACGCGACCGGGAATTGATAGTGCAAATTTGCTCCGAATCCGAAATAAGTGTTTGCGATTTTAAGAAGATCCTGCAGTTGAGAAAAAATATTATTGTAAGAAAATACCATAGGAACTATGTCGTGTTTTCCCCAAAATTGCGTTCGGAAATTATTAATTTTCAAGTCGGCTTGAAGAGATGCGAAAGGATAGCGTTCAATTTTACTGTGATTTGCTCTGACAAATTGTCCGCCGCCGTCGATTTTTGCGGAGAAATTGTCGAAGTTTTGTGAGATAAATTTGTTCTCGGCAACAATTTTAATATGATGCGCTACTTTATATGTAATATCGCAAGTATCTGAAATATAACGGTTTGCTGAAACTTGTATTGAAACGGTATCGCTTATTGCCGGAGCAAAATAAAACTGTGTTCCACCCGATTGCAAAGTGTTGTTTTGTTGCGTTCTATATGTCGCAAAATTGCCGTTTCGCGTACGACTTATCGGGTTTTCGTATTGATAAACAGTTTCAAGTTTTGCGATATTTCTCCATAAAAATTTATCGCCAAGCGGAATTTCCACTAATGCGTCTAATTGGTTTAGAAAATTATTTGACTCGTTGTAAGCGATGGACAGTGAAGTCTTGTTTTGAAGCGCCGAATCGCTGTGGTATGCCAAATCTTGTCGAATGTCAGAGTATGAATATCGCAAATTTGCCGAAAAATTGCCATGCCAGTTCAATTCAATTCCGCTTTTATTTATTAGTGAATATGGGTTGTAGCCGTAAATTGATATTTTTGTGCTGTCGGTTTCGTAGGTTGTAAAAAGGTCTGCCATTCCGCCGCCGTGAAAATAATCCTTGCGTTTCAGATCGGAATAAGAAGTGAAAGCCAGAAGCGATAACTTTTTTGATAAATTTCTTAACATCCTGAATTTTAATAAATTACCTTCAAATAATCCGCCTTCCCACACGAAAAAAACGTCGGGGGTGGCAGTAAGTTTGTTGAATAAATTTTTGTTTATTGAGCCGTCGGGTAAAATTTCAAATTCGCTTATTTCAAGCAAGTCTTGATAATAAAATGGGAGCGCCGGCAAGTAAAGCCGGTTTAAAAAATTGTCTTCTATTGGAATTAAGTATCCGCGAAACGTTGTACGGTTCATTGCAAAACTTGGCGAATATCGTACTGCGGTGAAATTAGGATTACTCATGAGGGCGTCTTCCCAAGTGAAATAATCGCTTCCGATAAAGTTCTGTCTTTTAACGATATAAGGTGAAAAAAGCGTTTCGTTGTCGAATTTTTGCTCTTTTACGTATAACTCTTGTTTTTTTAGCAGGTTGTACAAAAAATTCTTATGTTCAGCCGAATCGTTTGTTTCTTGGCAGAAAGCGTTTGGGCAAAAAATAAAAATCAAAATTGTCAAAAATTTCTTCATACAAAATCCTTTTATAGATTGGCGAACAAAACATTTTTTTGAACAAAAAATATATTGAAACCATTCGTTATATGGATAATGCAAAAGAGGCATTGGCAAAATCTCAAAAAAGATGAAAATGGACTATATCTTCTCAAGAATACTTTCCCATCGTTTATCTGGAATGTGCGCTCCTAATATTCTACAAACTTCATAACCGCACAAAGAGCCTATAAAACCCGCTTTTTCTATTGGAAGATTGTTTATTATCCCGTAAAGAAAACCGCTTGCCCATAAATCTCCGGCGCCTGTGGTATCTTTTGCTTTTTCTTCGCCGACCGGAGCAATCTCATATACGCTATTTTCATATTTTACTAAACTTCCGCGCTTTCCTAATTTTACGACCGCAATCTGCGCGTCTTTTGCAATAATATCCAGAGCCTCTTTTTCATCGGATTTTTTTGTGTATGCTTTTGCTTCGTCTTCGTTTGCCAAAACAATATCGACATATTCGCGTACAAGCGATTGAACAAAATCCAAATTCTGTTCAATAATATTGAAACTTGCCAAATCAAGCGATATTTTTACGTCGGCTTTTTTTGCGTTTGCCATAACCGTTCGCAAAAGTTTCTCGTTGAAAATCAAGTATCCTTCAATATGAACCAATGCCGCCCCTGCAAAAATTTCTGGAGTGAAAACGGCAGGGTCGGTATATCCGCTTGCGCCCAAATATGTAAGCATTGAACGTTGAGCGTCGGGGGTGACTACGGACACTACACGTCCTGTATCCGCTTTATCGGCAGTTGTGAGTTGCGCTTTTACATTATTTTTGGCGAGCGCGGTTTTGAATTTCTCACCCAATTCGTCATTTCCGCAGCAACCGATAAATTTCGCGGTTTTGCTAAGCCGTCCCAAACCTATTGTCGTATTACAAGCGGAACCGCCTGGTGCGATAATTACCGAATTTTGCGTTTTTGCAAGGAGTTTATCGGCAAAATCCGCTTCTACAAGCGACATGCCGCCTTTTACTATTTTGTTTTGTTCAAGAAACTCGTCCGTTTCCTGTAATATAATATCCATTAAAGCCGAACCGACGCCGATTGCAAATTTTGCCATATAAATTACTCCGTCTTAATTATTGTTTTACTGAAAATACTATTTGGGATTCACCAATAGTTTTTTTACCAATAATTAAAACACTATCTTTTCCCCACAGATACCGCTATAATTTTTCTATATGTGCGAACTTCTTTTCCTTCTCGGTCGTCAAACTGCACTTCTACCTGAATAAGCGCCAAATATGTCCCAGCTCCTGCATTTCTACCAGATGTATTCTTCCCGTCCCAAACGGCTACTCCTACCACATTTCCTTTGCGATCCCCCTCCGTTATCACCGATGGCTCTATCTTTATATCTTGGGTGACTGCGTTGCCGGTCTGGTCGAGTATTTTCATATAACCCTGCAAATTCGAAGGGCTGGATATCGGTCCTTTAGCTTCAATAACTACAGCAACGCCTTTGTCGTTATCTTGTATTTTATAATATTCTACAAGACTGGGGTCAAAAGATTTCGGTTCGTAACGCTTATCTCCTACCTTTACCATGTAAAGCGGCTGCGGAACTACCCTCACGTTCAAATCCGTCGAGTAATCACCATTTACTTTAAGAGGCGCACGAACAGTTAAATTTTGCATATTGTCCGAATCATCCTTGACGTATCCGCTAGATACTATCCATATACTGTCGTTGGTTAAAGGATATGGTACCGTCGTCGATGTTACTTTATACCGAAGAGTATTATTTCCTATCTGTTTCGGCATTTCAGGGGAAAACGTCATATCAAATTCACCTTCTGGAGCCGATAATACGTGCCAGAATTTATACGGATTTCCCATTGATGCTGTTATCGGTTCGCTAAATACTACGTCAAGGGTTGTATCCGCTCCTATGTTATAAATTCCTTTTAAAATCACAGGAGCGATACTGTCGTCTATCGGCACCGGCGTCGGATTCGGTTTTATCGTAATGTTATTATAGACTATTTCACCGGGAAGTACAATTACGTCATTGCTGTTAATACCTGTTCTTGGAGGGTTGTCATTTCTGTCATTGTTTGCCGCGGATTCGGTAACTTTCAAATCAAATCCCGTTTGAGTGGAATTAAGAATAACTTCGTCTTTTGTAAAGTCACGGGACGGAGAAAGTACAATTGCATCTGCCAACATTTCAGCAAAAGTCAAATCTATTTTTGTTCTCATATCGACCTTAATCAAATTAACGTACCCGTTACTGATATCGTTTGTTTCAAAATAAGCGGCGGAAAATATTTGCGCGACCACTTCCTGTAGAATCTCGACTTTTTTATTGTTTTTCGCCGTCTGCTCATTGTTATGCGGAACATCTTTAATTATATGGTCAGCGCCCGAATTGATAAATATTGAATCGCCCAAAGAAATTTTTCCGCTATAATCCGATTTTACAACAATCCGACATTCGTTTCCGTTCATAGTGAATGAATCAAATTGCACGTCATAAAGCGGTTTTCCAGCCGCTTTCATATTCATAAACTTAAACGGAATATTATCGTTATCAACGTTAATATCAAAATTCTCGCTCAATTTGACAACCAAAACATCGTTTTCGCCTAAAACATTCGACGTTATAATCATTGCCGATACAACCACAGGCGCGGCGCCGTCATTTACTTCAAAATTTTTGCTGAAATATTCCCCGTCCGGATTTAACGGTATGTATTTCCCGTCAAGATACGTTACGCTCATTCGCATTACACCGTTTGTAGAATCCTGAACATTTTCTGTTTTCGGGAAATTTAACGCAAGTATAACGGTTGTTTTGTTTTCCGTGCCGTCGCCGTTACTTCCGTACCCGATAATTGAAGGTAAATAATCGCTTACACCTGCAAAACTTAACATTGTAAATTCAATTTCGTTTAAATCTTCTACTTCATCATCAAATACGACAACGACACTGTCCACAATTCCGTTGCCGTCGCTGTCATAATAAATACTTCCAATTGGAAGAGGCGGAAGAGGTATGGCTGATATTATAACCGTTACCTTAACCGACATAACCCAAGTGTCTGTAGGGTACCCGTAAACCGCAGTATCAAGCGCAGTATAATAAAATTCATCAATATTCACATCGGTAAGATTTGCGATTTTATCTTCTCTGATTTTGTATCTCACCTGTCCGTCTTCAATGGTCACCTCGCCAAATTCGGTTTGAATCTGTTGCGCCTTGAGTTCGTTTGTAAGCGCGTCTGAAGTATTAAATTTGGCGTTAGGCAATAAATTTTCGTTAGTCAATCCGAGAATTTTCTGTATGTTTCCGTCTATTGTCAAATCAAGGTCAATAAAATATGTAAGATTCAATAACCACCCAACGTTTATAAGAATATTTCGAATTCCAGTGCTAATGTCAAGAAGCACTCTTACATCGTTATTCGGCGCCAATTCAAACGGGTTATCGTTCCAAGGAAGTATATTTACGGTAATATCAACCGGTTCGCTTTTAGCAAAACACTCAAGCCCTGCCGTCGCATACGCGTTATTTATCGCCGTAACCGTAACTGTCGCCGTACGATTTTGTTCGGGAGAGTCGTAATTCGCTCGGTATTTCTCACTTGTTCTGAGTTCTCCTTCCACAATTTCAAACCATTCTTTATTTACGCCGCTAATTTCGTATTCAACGCTTTCCGAAGCGCTAAGCGTTGCGACCACTTGACCTTGGCTTGCTTTCAAAGTTCCCGCTCCGTTATTGTGATACTCAATAATACCGTCAAGTTTTTGCACAAAATTAAACATAGGACGTTGCGCCTGATTTATCATATTTATTGTAATTGTACCGCCGGATATATTCTCATTCGACAAATCCCATTCTTCCGCATTACCGCCGCTTATACTGATAAGATTTAATTCGACAGTGAAATTTCCGCTTTTATACGTCTCATTATTCACTATGTTAAACGGTATTACGGCATTTTGATTGTGATAGCCATTGTCCGTTTTTCCGCTAAATCTTAACACGCCTGTAAGCGCCGCTGGCGTTGTCGGCGCGGGGAAAACAACATCGTCTTCAATTTTCAAATTGTCATTAAGCGTTATTTTATAACCCAATTCAATAGTAACGTCTCCCGACAGCGGTTCGGACAGGGAAACTGCAATATTATGATTTGTCAGTTGTTTGTTACACCTCTGCGTTCTATCGAATGTCTCGTTCTTTACCGCCGCGGTAATACTGGAGGTAACAGGAGGTACAAAAATAAAACCGGCAGAACTGGGTTCGCTGATAAATCGAATTCTTTCTGCCAATAATTGACCGGATATTCCTGCATTATATTGAGTATAAATTGAACCGTAAGGAGCAATAAACGAGCCGACAACCCCATGAGTCGGAGAAGAAAGATGGATAGCCGCCATAGCACAATGAGTATAAGTTGCTCCCATACAATCATCACATCTGTCACTCAATGCGATTACAACTATCTGTCCTTTAGCCGCCTCCGGGTAGTCATTAACGCTGACAAATCCTTGCGGAACAAATGACGAATTGGTTCTCATAAAAAAATTGCCTTTAACGTATATAATAGTCCTGTAACTTTCACCAACAGGCGCTATTTGCAATCTAGCATCGTTATTAATCACCAAATCACCGTCGATGTAATATACCCCCGCAGGCCAAGTAGCGTTATTAACGAGAAGATTATTAGTAGGACATCCCCAAGGACTTGCAGTTGTAGCACGAAAATATTGAATACCAAGCGCAGTTGCTTCTGTCTGATTAGTTGGAAGAGCAGAAAGAGGGAACTGCGGCAATCTCGGATAGCCATCAGGATAAACCGGATTTTTAGGCGTAGAATTGTTGATTATAGCGTTTCCTTCACCGCCAAAATAAACAATGTTTTCTGGAGTATTTAATCTTGTTAAACGACCATTATTTTTCTGAATATGAGCTTCTCCGGATTGAAGGGTGAGATCATTAGAAGCGCCGCTTGGTGAAGAGAGACCACAACCTCTGCCGTTCGTAAAAACATTTGTCCCTACAATACCATTCGTCGGCGTTCCGCCGCCGCCTGTGCAAATACTTAATGTGTCTCTCGCGTAAATTACGTGCTGCATTAAAAAATCATCAAGATTCGGTTTTGCCCAATTGTTGCCGATGGGAAGTCTATCCATTATTCCTTGTGCAAATACCCCCCCCCCGAGGGAAAGCGCCAAAACAAACAAAATTACAGATTGAAAATTTTTAGATTTCTTCATACGACCTCCAATAATTAAGGCACCTTTTTATTATATATAACAAATATAATAAAAAAAGTGAAAAATCGCTTGTTTTTTACTTTTCATGAAATTATTATCAAAAACAAATATCTATCTTTTATTAAAATCTAAAAATAATGAATTATGAAATCTAAATCGGCTTGTAGAGTGGGATTGCTGGTGCAAAATGACAGAGCTATATAAGTCCCCTTTTTTGTCTTTTATTCATATCATCACTATTCTCTTCGTTTTGAGTTATTTCGTCAAAATATTTCTTGCTGTTAAATTTTAATTCTTTCTCTACTATGCTGTCCATTGAGGCGTTGGCTTTAATAAACGCACTGTCTATGGCTTGAATGCGACCATTTACCATACCTTCGTCTATACACTTCTTCAATATAT
>JAIRUI010000078.1 GCA_031254455.1 Chitinispirillales bacterium
TATTAAAAAAATACATTTTTAATTAAATAAGACAAAATAAAGAAAATGTCTTTATTTTTCAGGCAGTTACGTTGTTTTTCTGTGATTTCTTATCTTGTCCTATTATTTTTTTAATCATACCGCCGTTAGCGTTTATCGCGGCGGCGGCATCAATTAATCCGTATGCGTGGCGGAGCGAAAATCCGTTTGCGTCGTATTGTACGTTACCGGTTTTTTGTGCGGTTTGGGTTATTATATTGTAAACTTCTTTCGGCGTCAGTGACGGATTATCAGCCAATATAAGCGCCGCAACTCCTGCGACAATCGGTGCGGAAAAAGACGTCCCGCGGCAGAATCTGTAATTTTGATTTACAAATTCCATGCCGTTATTGCTGCCTTCCGCTCCCATTAAATCTAACGATAATATTGAAGTGCCCGGAGCCATAATATCTATATTGCTTCCGTAATTTGAAAAAGAGGCCGCAAGCTCGCCGTTTTCATCGCTTGATGAAACGCCGATTACCCAAGGAAGTTCCGATTCGTCGTTTATGTTGTAGATATCCATATTTTTTTTATCGTTTCCACAAGCGAAAACGATTACGATACCGTCGTCGTAAAGCCGCCTTATCTCCGAAGAAAGCGATGAACTGACATTATAACTTCCCCAACTGCAACTTATGACTTGCGCTCCCCAATTTTTTGCGTATTCGAAAGCCTTTATAACAATATCGTCCGATGAATAAAGACATTCCGAATTATCGCCTATAAAAAGTAAATCGCATTCTGGTGCAACCCCAATAGTTCCTATTCCGTTTTGACGCGCGGCTAAAACTCCTGCTACGGCTGTTCCATGCGAATAGATTGTCTTTGCCGTCGGCTCGCAATTATCGCTTTGGTCAAGGATGTTATAGACCTTAATGTTTTCAAAATCTTCGTGATTTTTCTGTATCCCATCATCCAATATCGCGACTTTTACGCCGGCGCCTTTCGTTATTTCCCAAGCGGGAATTATGTTTATCGAAAAACATTGAGCGTTCAAATGCCATTGGTGTTTAAAATATTCGTCGTATTCTTCATATTCTTCATTAGGCGTAGTATCTCTTTTCTCCGTCGGCGGCTTACAATAGTAATCGTCGTCGATTTTTGTACCGATTTCATCGTATTTTGTGCAGGAGAAAAAGCCGAAAGGACATAGGAAAATCACAAAAATCCACAATATTTTCATCTCAATTTTCTTTCTCTTATCAAATTCGGATGCGAATTTTTTACGAAATTATTTTCCAAAATTTTTCTCGAAAGTTCAAATTGTTTGTTGTCATCGTTTGGAATTACCAAAAAAATATCCTGCGACAACTTTTCAAACGATTTTATATCGTATTTTGAAAAAACAAATTCCGCCGACAATCCGTTTTGCAGTTCTACAATTATTCCTCTGTCGATTTTTACCTTATGTCCGTGTTGCGTCAAAAACCAGCCGCCCGCATTTTCTCCGCCTCGTACGGATTTTTCGGGAGAAAGCCGGATAGTGTCGCCGCCGTCTATAAAAAACAATTCTTCTGCAAAAGAATTTGTTAAAATTACAGAGATCGCTATGATTATAATTTTTTTCATTTCAAACCCCTTTTAGTTTAAGGCGTTTTTTTCTATATAATTTTTAAGAATTTGCAAATTCGGTTCAATTGTTTGCAATCTTTGCGGCAAATTTTCAATATTTTCAAATTGATTGGGACGCAAAAGTTTAACCGACGTAGCTTCAAAAAAACTTTCCTCAAATTTTACTGCAGACGCTGTTTCCAAAACAATAGTTTTGATCGAAGCGTTTCGCATTTTTTGCGCTACTGTAAAACTGTCGGCGGTATGAGTGTCAATGCAGATTCCGAATTTCGAATAGACCTCGGATATAGCTGAAATTCTATCGGCATGCGTACTTTTGCCGGAAACAAAGCCGTATTTCTTACGAATTTCTTCGAGTGATTCCGGCTCTAAAACAAAACTGCCGCCGTCGTCTATTTTTTTCCACAATTCTTTAAGTTTTTTGGGTGAACGATCAAGCGAATCAAATACAAATCTTTCCAAATTCGACGCTTTACTTATGTCCATCGACGGCGAAGAGGTGGCGATTGTCTGCGATTCGTTTCTCGGCGCATATTTTCCCGTCGAGAAAAACTCGTCCAAAACGTCGTTTTCGTTTGTTGCAACAATCAGTCGTCCGATTGGCAGACCCATTTGTTTGGCAATGTGTCCGGCGCAAATGTTACCGAAATTTCCACACGGAACGCAAAAATCTACGGTTTCTCCTGTTTCATCCGCCGCTGCAAAATACCCTTTGAAATAATAGACGATTTGTGCGGCGATTCGTCCCCAATTTATAGAATTTACGGCGCCGATTTTATATTTTTGTTTGAAATTTTCGTCTTTATTTACCGCTTTAACCAAATCCTGACAACCGTCAAACATCGACTTTACTGCAATGTTGTGGATATTTTTTTCTTGAATAGAATACATTTGCGCTCGCTGAAACGGACTCATTTTCCCCGCCGGCGAAAGCATAAAAACGTTTATGGCGCTTTTACCTTTCATCGCGTATTCGGCAGCGCTTCCCGTATCGCCGGAAGTTGCGGCGAGAATGTTTATTTTTTCGTTTTTTTTACTTAAAACGTATTCAAGAATATTCCCCAAAAACTGCATTGCCAAGTCCTTAAAAGCCAAAGTGGGACCGTTTGACAATTCCTGAATAAAAAGCGTATCGTCAAGTTTTATGACAGGCGTGATTTCGACGGATTTTTCCGGATTTCTGCCGTTGCAAAAGATTTTTTCACTGTAAGAACGATTAATAATTTCCCGTAAATCTTCACTTGGGACATCGTCGGCGAACTGAGAAATTATTTCAAAAGCCAAGTCGCGATAACTAAGTTTAGAAAATTCATTAAGTTTTTGTTTTGAAAAACGCGGATAACTTTCGGGCATCGTAAGTCCCCCGTCGGGGGCAAGCCCGCTCAAAACAGTCAACAAAAAGTCTTGTGCGGGCATTTCTCCGCGCGTTGAAATGTAACGCATGAAAAATTCTTATTCGTTCGTCAAAGTCCGTGACATTTTTTCTCTCTCGACTCGCGCTTCAAGTTCCTTGTATGCGGAATTCGCCTTGATGAGCGTTTGAGCGTTTTTCTGCTCGTCAAGCATATTTTTCAGTGCGGCGACATCAAGAGCCCTTAAAACATACGCTTTGTAACCGTCTTTACCCTGTGTGGTCATTTCTTTAATGACTTTGTCGCCGTGCAGCGTCGTTAAAACAAAAATCTCTTCCGTTTGGCGAAAATCTTCTGTTTGAGAATCGTTTACGGCTTCCAAAAAATGTTTTTGTAAACTTGCAACTTCTTGTTGGAACTGCGCCGCGATTTGCTGTGTCGCGTCAAATCTCGCTTTTTTCAGTGCGGTAATTTGATCTGCATGAGTCGCTTGACCGACAGCGCTTATTGATTCTTTGTATTCTTTATCAAGAAGTTTTTGGATTTCTTTCGGATAAACGCTCACCGCTTCATTCATTTTTCCGTAGTCTTTAACCTTTTTTTCGCCGCAACCGACTACTGCTAACGACAACGCTGCAAACGCGGCAAAACTCAACAATTTCTTTGAAATAGACATAAAGATACTCCTTATATTTAGTTATCGTGAACAAAAACACGGGAATAATATAATATTTACTCAAAAGCGAATATGCAAAAAAAGTGTTTTTAAGGTAAAATATTTTATAAATCTCTAAAAAAGATAACAAATAAAACCCAAATCGGCTTGTAGAGCGGGATTGACAACAGTTTGGTCAAGTACGTATATTATACCTACATAAACAACGTTTAGAGGAACGATATGCAAAAAATCGCCGTGATTCTGACGATTTCCGTTTCGGTTATATTTTCGGATATTATTACGTACGAGCCGAACGCCGAAATAGATATACGTATAGACATAATAACGCAAACGCTTTCTGCGCATTCCGGAGTTCCGGCGCCCGGCGGATTTTCGCAGCAGCCGTTTGATTATTTTAAAATGCGGAGTTTTCTGACGGAAGTCGAAAAAAGTCAAAATTTGACGCAGACCGATAAAGAATTATTGGAAATTCTGCGAAATAAATTTTCGGGTAAAAACAAAATTTTCGGTTTTGAGGACGGTGCGGCAAAAAGAATTTTGGTAAATTTGGATTTGACCGGCGATTTTCGCACAAACTACAAAAACGAAGCGAACTTGGACGCTAAAGGAATGATAAGCCCAAGAATAAGCGCAAATTTGAACGTTGTTTCGTTTTATTCGAAAATGGATATTTGGACGCAGTTTAGAAGCGACACCGTTTGGCGTTTGAATGACTATCAACCGTTTCACGGGCAAACATATAATATTGTCGGAAACGACGACTCGTCTGGTTTTCGAGCGTTGGACGCATTTCGCGGCGGAATTTCCGCGCAATTTAAAAACGCGAGGATTGATGTCGCCGTAGATAATTTAACTTCAGGTCCGGCAACGTATAATCGCCTTATTTTGAATGCCGTCGATAAACCGCTTTTTTACACGAGAATTATGTTGGATTTCAAAAAAATGCAGTATTATCAGATTTTCGGAATGCTGCGAGAGTTGAATCTTTACAACAAATATTTATATTATCACAGACTTCAATTTCCGTTCTTAGAAGGCGGATTGACGTTCGGATTGAGCGAGTCTATTATTTCCGGTTCGACCGGCGACGACGAGACGATGTTTAAGCCGCACTCTCAACATTTAGAGCCTTCGCATTTGAATAGGGACCGCAAAGTTGAGCCGGTTTATATGATTCCGTTTATGCCTTACGTATTTGCGGAGCATTACGGCGGCGATTTGGACAATAAGCAAATAGCGCTTGATTTTGAGATTAAACTTCCTCAAACGATGCGCTGGTATATTGAGTTTTTAATCGACGATTGCCAATCTCCCCTTGAAATGTTTAACGACCGGTGGGGCAATAAATGGGCGGTAACCTTGGGAACGCAGTGGTTTCCTGAAATTGCCGGAAAAAATGCGGTTTTTGGGCTGGAATACTGCCGAGTTGAGCCGTGGGTATATACGCACTTTTACGGAGTCGCCAATAATTACGAGCATTACGGAAAAAACATAGGAGCGGAATTAGGACCTAATTCGGCGCAAATACGCGGCTTGGCTCAGTACTATTTTTCACAAAAACACGGATTACAGGTTGAAGCGATTTACAATCGTTTTAATCGCAATGTGCGCGGCGGAAATATCGGCGACGTATTTGTTTATCAGAATTTTGTCGATTCTTGTCCGCAGTTTGATTTGACCGTAGATTCCGAAGAAAAGAAGTTTTTGGGCAAAGATTATCAAAAAAGTTACGAATTTTCACTTTCGTATCTGTTTCGGCAATTCAGTCGTTTTGAAATGAAAGCGAGCGCCGTTTACGACAACCGAAAAGGCGCGGGAATGGAATTTTTGGGCGGATTTAGATTTTGAGTTTCTCGTTTGCCGAAACAAAAAACTTCCACATCGTTCAAAATTAAAGTATTTTCTTACGCTAGGACATTAAAAAGGGAATTTTATGCCGAAAAGAGTTTTAATTACCGGCGGAGCGGGATTTTTGGGTTCACATCTGTGCGAAAAACTTCTCAAACTAGGACATAGCGTTATTGCGCTTGATAATTTTTTTACGGGAAATAAGCGAAACATAAGCCTTCTCAAAGATTACGATAATTTTGAGTTTATTCGCCACGACGTAACTCAGCCGATAATGCTTGAAGTCGATATGATTTACAATTTGGCGTGTCCCGCCAGCCCGATTCACTACCAATACAACCCTGTAAAAACGACTAAGACGAGCGTTATGGGTGCGATAAATACGCTTGGTCTTGCAAAAAGAATCAAAGCGAGAATTTTACAGGCAAGCACTTCGGAGGTTTACGGCGATCCGTTGCCGCAATTTCATCCGCAGCAGGAAATTTATTGGGGGAATGTGAATCCTATAGGTATTCGCAGTTGCTATGACGAAGGAAAACGTATAGCCGAGACGCTGTTTTTTGATTATTACCGTCAAAATAAAGTCGATATTCGCATCATTAGGATTTTTAATACTTACGGACCTAAAATGCATCCTAACGACGGACGCGTCGTGAGTAACTTTATCGTTCAGGCGCTGCGAAATAAGGATATTACGATTTACGGAAAAGGCGACCAGACACGCTCCTTCTGCTATTGCGACGATTTGCTTGAAGGTATGTATCGCCTTATGGAAAGTAATTATATAGGTCCGATGAATGTTGGAAATCCGAATGAATTTACGATTTTGGAATTGGCGCAAAAAGTCGTTGAAATTACAAATTCAAAATCAAAATTAGTGTATTGTCAACTACCTTGCGACGATCCGAAACAGCGCCGTCCGGATATTTCTTTGGCGAAAAAAGAGTTGAATTGGTCGCCGAAAATCGAATTGTCGGAAGGGCTGAAATACACGATTGAGTATTTCGACGAACTTATGAAAAAAGAACCCGACGTTTTCGCTGAAATCAGGTGAACAAGCGTTTATATAAATCCAAGTACGCATTAACCAATCCCGTTTTTCTATCTTCATTAAAAGTCCATTCAATATAAAAGATTGCTTTCCCCAATAATGGAATCGGCGGATTTACCGATTCCATTTCGACAATAGAGTCCAAATCTACAACGGTAGAATCTCTCCAAGTCCCGATTAATTTTTTCGCATTTATGTCCTGCGGTTCATCATTCTTTTTCTCATCACAACAACAGGAAACAAAAAGCAATGCCGTCAAAATCGCCAAAATCAAATTCATTGCGAGCCGGTATAAAATAAAGATACATTAGCGTGCATAGATGAAGCAAGGTAAATTACCGTATTTATCCTAAACAATCATGAGAATCGCAAAAACTATATGAAATTTTTTCAACAGAATGTTATTTCAGGCAAAAATTTCCCGCATTCCGCTTAAAAATTTGATTTTTATTTCGGCAACCTTTGATTTATACTTGTTTGGCACAAAGATTGAAATAGAAAATAAACACAAGGAGGTGTAAGATGAGTTTATTTTCTGTTATGAACGTTGCGAATAAAGCGTTGTTTGCAAGCCAACTCGGATTGAGCGTTACGGGACATAATATGAGCAACGCGGAAGTTAGAGGCTATTCCCGTCAAAGAATTGATTTATCGGCCGACTATCATCGCAATCCGCGCTTCGGACAAGTCGGTTTCGGCGTTGACGTTTTGGGCATTTCCAGAATCAGAAACGAATATATCGATGCGCAAATTCGCAGACAGTCCCACGAATTAGGTAAAAATTACGTTATAGCCCAAACTCTCGAATCGGCGGAAAATATTCTCAACGAACCGGCGGATAACACCGGTATTTTGGAATTTATGAACAAATTTTTCGGCGAATGGGAAAATTTAACCAATAACCCGGCAGACCGTGCGGCAAGAACCGCAGTAAAAAACAGCGCGGAGATGTTGACCGACGTATTTCATACCGTTTCTTCGGAACTTCAAAAATTAAGAGAAGATAAAAACGACGAAATTTTTTCGTTGGTAGGGAAAATAAACACTATCGCCTCGGAATTGTTTAATCTTAACGGTGAAATATCCATCGTGGAATTGGGCGGAAATTCGGCGAACGACTCAAAAGACCGCCGCGATCAACTTATGAGAGAACTTTCCGAAATTGTAGATTTTGATTATCATACCGACAAAGACGGACAGGTCACCATAAGTGTCAGCGGACATATTTTGGTATCGCCGGTCGGTTTTAATAAACTTGAAGTTTACGACGACAGAGGTTATGACGATGAAAAATATGAATATCACAGATACGGCGTACGTACGGCAAACGGCAAAAACACTATAATTCCTAAAAGCGGAGAACTTAAAGGACTTATGGTCGCCCGTGACGAATTGATTCCCAAATATGAAGCGGAAATTAACCAATTGGCTAAAGTGTTTGTTGAGACGATAAACGAAGTTCATAGATCGGGATACAGCTTACGCGGGTATTCCGGAGTAAACTTTTTTGACCCGACTTGTTTGGACGCAAAAACGATGAAACTTTCGGCGGAAATTTTAACCAACGTGGACAATATTGCGGCGGCGAAAGGCGGATCGAAACAGAAAGCGGATACTAATCTGATCCTTGCCGGAGGTCTTGCTTATGGAAATCCGCCTGTGAATTTGTCTAAACTCGGAGGCGCGCCATGGACGACAGGCGATCCTACAAGCAATAAAGCGATAAACATTACTTTTGGAACCGTCGTCGTAACCGTTAACGGCACCAATAACAAGTTAATTGAAGATACGGATTACAAAATCGACTATGTAAACGGAACGATACAAATGCTTAATACCGCATACGATACGACCGCCTTGGATATAGATTTCGAATATAGAACGAGCGATTTCCCTGGTATAGGTAACAACGAAAATGCAATTGAAATGTGTGAGTTGAGAAAAAAACTTACCATGAGAAGCAGCTTATTTGGGGAACCGACCGCGACTTTTGACCAATATTACGGGTCTATAATAGCGGAATTAGGTTTGGATAGCAAAGACGCGCTTGCGGAAGTTCGAACCAGAGCGTTTTTGATAGAACAATACGACGACCATCAAGATTCCATCGCCGGCGTCTCTTTAGACGAGGAGATGTCCAATCTTGTTAAGTATCAATATACATATCAAGCGGCTGCGAGAATTTTTACAACGGCGCAGGCGATGCTCGACATTCTTTTGAATTTATAAAATTTTCAAGGAGGAAAATAAAATGGTAAGAACAACGTTTAACACGGTCAATCGGCAGACGCAAGCGTCTATCGTAGGGAAATTCTCCGAATTGGCGGCGTTACAGAAAAAAATGACATTGGGCAAAGAGTTGAATCGTCCCAGCGACGGACCCGTCGAAGTAGCGAACGTACTTAAACTTAAAACACAAAACTCACAGTTAAAAGAATATGAAAAAAATATTCATGACGGTCTTGCCTGGCTACAGATAACCGATACGGTCATGATGACTATGGATTCTTCTATTCGCCGCGCCCGCGACTTGGCAATTGAGGGCGATACCGACGCTCTTTCTCCGACTGAAAGAAAATACATAAACGACGAAATAGAGGTATTGACCCGTGAAATGATTTCGTTGGTCAACACTCGTTACAAAGGAGATTATTTGTTTAGCGGCTGCGAAATCGACAAACCGGCTATAGTGCTTAAAGATTCCAAATCGTCTCCTAATCATAAGTTTGGCAATGAAATGGCGTATTTTGACGGAACGGGGGCGCCGATTCGACTTATTGATCCGAATGGAGACGCGGCGCTTAATCATTCGAATATAACGAAAATTCTGCCCGGATCGCTGGAAATCGCTGTCGGCGGCGTAAGTATGGTAGAAAACGTCGATTATAAAGTCGATTATATGACAGGCGAAATTACGCTTCTTGACGAAGAGAATAAATGGGGCGGTGTGGGACCTGGACATCCGATGGCGCAGGATTTCTCTCCGCCGATAACAGGATTGTATTCCAACCTTGAAGTCCGTTTGACTTATATGGACGAAAGTAAAAATGTGTACGGAGATAAGATAAATACCGGCGGTAAAATTTACAGACAGATTGAAGAAGGAGTTTCCGTTGCGATAAATACGACGGTTTCCGATTTTGCGGTTGACTTGAATAACGATATTTTTACTTCGTTTATAAAATTAGGACAAGCGCTTATTCAGAACGACCATAACAGCATTCTTGAGGCGATGAAAGACCTTGACGCGAATTTGGACAGAATTTTATCGGCGCAATCGACAAACGGTTCGATTGTAAACCGCTTTGGCTCTACGCTTGAAAGAAACGAAGGGCAGCAAACCGAGGTTACCCGTTTGCAGTCGCAGTTGGAGGACGCAGATTATGCTACGGTGGTTACGGATTACATGATAAAGCAAACTGTGTTTAACAATGCGCTGAATAGCGCGGCTAGAATTATGCAGTTAAGTTTGGCGGATTATCTTCGCTGATTTATAGGAATTTTTTTCCTATAAATCCGAAAAATAAAATTGAGCGGCGCTATCTATATAATGAATTGGCGCGATATTTGCAATGTTTTTATGAAATATAAAAATTCTCTAATTTATGGAAAGAGTTGAGAATAAAACAAGGAGGGCAAAATGCCTAGAATCAATCACAACATTCAATCGATGTACACATCGATGGCGTTAAGAAGAACCGATAGAGCGCTTACCGGAACTTTGGAAAGACTTGCTACGGGACTTTCTATAAACCGTGCGTCCGACAACGCCGCCGGACTTTCGGTTTCGGAACAATTGAGAAAACAGATTAGCGGTACGGAAATGGGGAACCGAAATATTCAGGACGGGCTTTCCGTTTTGAATATCGCCGAAGGCGCTTTAACCGAAATAGGAAATATGCTTCAAAGAATACGCGAGTTGGCGGTGCAATCTTCTACGGCGACGTATAGCAATACCGAACGTGACTATATGCAAATCGAGGTTCAATTTTTAAGCGATGAAATAGATAGAATAGCCGCTTGTACGCAATTTAACAAAATGTCGCTTCTAAACGGCGATACCGGAACGTCTTTCAATCCTAATAACTGGGGCGATTCGACCAACGGCGCGTTTATTCATGTAAGCGCCGGATACAGCGCTTCGGACGATGTTTTGAATATAAAATTGGGGGTGACGAATTGCAAGGCGCTGGGTATTAAAGACATACTTGGCAACCAAATTTTGCTGGTAAATTCGGCGACCGGCGCGCAAGCGGCGATTGCCGACGTAGATGACGCTATAACGGAACTTAGTTCCATCAGAGCCAGAATCGGAGCGTATTCAAATCGTCTTGACAGTGCGCTGACAAACCAACAAAACATGATTGCGAATATGATTTCGGCTGAAAGCGTGATTCGCGATACGAATTATGCGTCCGAAATGTCTGATTTTGTTCGTCTTAACGTTTTGCAGCAATCTTCTACGGCAATGCTTTCGCAGGCAAATTCGCTACCGAACAATATTTTGAGTTTGCTGAATCAATAGGACGTTAAATACTTGCTTTTTGCTTGATTAAATTAGTATATTCCCACCGAAATATTCGGAGGGATGTCCGAGTTGGTCGAAGGAGCACGCCTGGAAAGTGTGTATATGGGCAACTGTATCAAGGGTTCGAATCCCTTTCCCTCCGCCGTTTTTAGTTGGGTCCCGCGCAATTGAATCTTGTGAACCCCGCCAGATTCGGAAGGAAGCAACGGTAAGCGATGTATTTGGTGTGCCGCGGGTAACTCAACTTTTTTTATTTTCGGAAAAGCAAAATGAAAAGCAGAAATTTAATAATTATAAATTCTTCGCAGTTTTTGTTGACGCTTATCAAAGAGGGCGAAAATTTTATTTTTCCCGTTTCGTGTGCAAAAAACGGATTGGGTGAAAAGAGCGGCTCAAACAAAACTCCGCGCGGAATGCATAAAATTTGCAAAAAAATCGGAAAAAACGCAAGCGTCGGAGAAGTGTTTCTCAGCAGAAAAGAAACGGGAAAAATTTGGCAAAAAGATGTTTTTTTTACGGAAAACGCCATCTTGACACGGATTTTACGGCTTGACGGCTGTGAAAAAAGCAACGCGAATACGAAAAATCGTTATATTTATATTCACGGAACGAACCGTGAAAACGACGTAGGGAAAATTCACTTTTCTCACGGTTGCATCGTTATGAAAAACAACGATGTCGTGCGTTTATTTGATATGGTAAAGCAGGGTGATCATGTCTTTATTTATTGAAGAAAAAGAGATAGACAATTTTCATTTCGTCGGAATTTTGGGCATTGGAATGAGCGCGGTCGCACAATATTTGGCAAAAGACTGCGTTGTCGGCGGTTCGGACAGGTCTCTTAGCGGAAATTCGGCGAATATCGAAGACGAAAAAATTCTTAAAAATCAAGGGATTCCACTTTTTTTGCAAGACGGAAGCGGCATCAACGAAAAAACTCGGGCGCTTGTCGTTTCTACCGCTATCGAAAGCGATAATTTGGATATAAAAAAAGCGAACGAATTGAAAATCCCTGTCTTTCATCGTTCTCAAGTGCTTTCGGCGGTAGTAAAAAAATGTTTTTCAATTTCGGTTACCGGAACGAGCGGGAAGTCTTCGGTTTCGGCTATGATTTTTCACATTTTGGACTTTGCCGGATATCGCCCGTCGTTTATCGGCGGCGCCAATTTACACTCTTTACGAAAAAAAGGACTTTTGGGAAACGCTTTTGTCGGAAAACCTTGTCCGGTTTTTAACGAAAAAATAAAAAATCGTGAGATTTTGGTGTTTGAAGCGGACGAAAGCGACGGAAGCGTAGTGCGGTATTTTCCGGAAATTTCGGTTTTGTTAAACGTTTCGCGCGACCACAAAGAAATTTCGGAAGTTGTTTCACTGCTTAAAACCGCGTCCAATCAATCGAATTTAACGATTTACAACAAAGACGACAAAAATTTTGATAAAATTTCGGGAAAGTCTTTCGGTTTGTCTCGAAGCGCCGATTATTTTCCGCTAAGGTACAGTTTAGCCGAGAATTCATCGACATTCACAACACAAAACGCATCTTTTGTATTAAACTTCACAGGCGAACACACGATAAAAAACGCGCTTGCGGCGTTTGCGGTTTGTGCGGAATTAGGGCTTGACGACGAAATTATCGCACAAGGACTTGCGTCTTACGGAGGAATAGCGCGGCGATTTGATAAATATTTCGCTTCAAGAAATATTCTGCTTATTGACGATTACGCGCATAATCCTGAGAAAATATCTTCGGCGCTTTCTGCGGCGCAAATGCGGAAAGCGGCGGTTTGGCTTGTTTTTCAGCCGCACGGATTCGGTCCGTTAAAATTTATGTTCGACGATCTGAAAAATATGTTTTTGCATTCGCTTCGTCCTATTGATAAACTGTGTTTGCTTCCGGTTTTTTATGTCGGCGGCACAGCCGATACGTCGATAAATTCCAAAATTTTTATTAACGAATTTGAAGACAAAAACAGGTTTTTTTACGTTGAAACCCGCGAAAAATTAGCCGAATTTCTTAAAAAATCGCTTAAAGAAAACGAAACGGTTTTGATCTGCGGAGCAAGGGATAATTCACTTTCGACGTTTGCACGGGATTTGGCAAAGACGTTGTAGGTTTTTACGCTTAACTAGGATTGAATCAAGATTTTTTCCGACATACTTATTTCCTTATTAAAACAAGGAATTCCAGCAACCTGCGAGAATGGAAAAACAAAATACGGGAAGCAATACAATAACAGGGAAAAAATCAAATATATAAAAACCGGCAAGAAAATTAGAAATGTTTACCCACAATTGATTGTTTCTTTTTTTTCCTATATATCCGAGAAGTAAAATAGGAAAAAACAATAATATTGTCACAACAATAATTATTATATGACAATCGAAATAAGAAAAAAGCCAATTTGCCAAAACATACATTAATGGGAGTGAAAGAAGTCCTGCAACTGTTCCCATAAAGAAAAATGAGAATTTAATTTCTTTTATTTGAAAAAATTTCCGTTCTTTTTGTACCATTCTATTCCCTTCCTTATTTGTTCTTGGTCTTTTGGGTCATCGCCATTGTTTTTAGAGAAAATAGGAATTCCTTCACCAAATTTTCTTGTGTTTCCCATTTGTTGATAAGCTCCAGCAGCACCCAATAACAGTCTCTCGTTAATTCCCGCCGCCATTCCGACTACTCCATAATGGAAATTGCCAAAATCTTGAAAATCGGGATTTTGTTGTTTGTAATCCCATATCCCGTTACTTTGAACAAATTGTATAAATGTCCTAAATTTTTCAGGCGAATAAGTTCCCATACTTTTTAACCGCTTCGCTCCTTCAATGTTTGATTTTATCAAAATCTCTTTTTTGGTTGGTCCGACAGGAACATCTGCAAAAATATCCTGTGGAATTTTTGATAAATCGTTATTTACAGATTTTTCCTGATTTTGTTCCGTTTGTTGTCGATTAACAATATTGCTCTGCGAATTATCATTCATCGACAAGTTATTCGTCGGCTGCGAAACTTTTTGCGGATTATAATTTGGATTACGAGTTTGT
>JAIRUI010000079.1 GCA_031254455.1 Chitinispirillales bacterium
TTAATTGGGGCTAAGTCGTAACAAGGTAGCTGTATCGGAAGTTGCAGCTGGATCACCTCCTTTCTGGAGAAACCAATTTCTCACTCGCATACATCTTAATCTTACATTATAATGTTTCAGGGCTTGTAGCTCAGTTGGTTAGAGCACCGCTCTGATAAGGCGGGGGTCATAAGTTCAAGTCTTATCAAGCCCACCATTTGATTTTTGGGGAATTAGCTCATCTGGTAGAGCATCTGCCTTGCACGCAGAGGGTGGCAGGTTCGAGTCCTGTATTCTCCACTGTTTTAAGCCCTTTGATTCCTCAAAGGGCTTTTTTTATATTAAATAAATATTACATCGATACGTGTCATAATGTATTTTTTTCTATACAAAAAGTAATGCTTTTATGGAGTTGAAAATGAAAAGGTTTTTGGAGATGCTTGTTTTAATTTGTTTAATCTTATCAAATGTTTTCGGGCAAGATAAAACAATTTACGATTTTACGGTTAAAGGTGTGGACGGAGAATATATTTCTCTGCAATTATTCAAAGGTAAGGTTTTGTTAATAGTTAATACCGCAACGGAGTGCGGCTTTACTCCGCAATATACCGGACTGCAAAAATTGTATGATGTTTATAAAGAAAAAGGATTTGAAATCCTTGATTTTCCCTGCAATCAATTTGAAAATCAGGCGCCCGGTACAGACAAAGAAATCAATAATTTTTGTACATTAAATTATCACACGACATTTTCTCGATTTGCAAAGATTGACGTTAACGGAGAAAATGAAAGTCCGTTATACGAGTATCTAAAAAATTATCAAAAAGACATATCCGCTTCAAAAGATATTGAATGGAATTTTACTAAGTTTCTGATCGATAGAGAAGGAAATCTTGTAAAACGTTATAACCCAGGTAAAAAACCAGGAGCGATCGAAAAGGATATAAAAAAACAATTTGGTTTGTAATTCCGTTTTTACATTTCCAGCAGATTTATCGCCGTAAATCCCATATTGGATTTGGTCGCAGACAAAAATTCGCTTTTTGTACAGATTTTTAACTTTATTCTTTCGTTTTCTTCGCTGTTGTTCAGTAATTTGCCGTTTAATTCACGAAATTCTTCTTTATTTATGCGTATATAGGTTTTATAGTAGTAAATTTTTTCGTCGCAAGCGCCGGGAGAAGTAAATAATGGCTTTGCGTTATTCAAAGGAATAAGTTGTTCTTCGCCTATTTTTAAGCCTGTTTCTTCCGCCATTTCTTTAACCGCCGCATAAGCCGGATTATCCGCGTTTCTATCCAGCATTCCTGCGGGAAATTCCAAATGGTACGAACCGTCGGCGACCCTGCGCTGTTCTACGCATAAATAATATTCCTGCATGTCGCCTTCGACTTGTAATATCGGAACGACAACCGTCGCATCGCCTCTTATGAATATATACGGCGGCAATTTGTTATTTTCATCGTCCTTCGCTTCTATTTGTAAATATGCAAACAATAATTCGCCGTTTTTCTTTTTTTGACACGACAGTACATCGACGTTTTCGATTTTTATATTGTTGTATTTGAGCGTGTCGAAGAAATTTTTTATTTTCGGCTCGGTTTTTAGATTGTCGATAATAATATCTTTCATTTTAATTCTTTTATTTTCGTCCGAACTTGATATGTCTTGCGCTTTCCTCGTGTTCAAAAGACGAGTTTTCATCCTTCGAAATATGTTCGGGTTTTTTTATTTCACGGTTTGTAATTTCGTATTTTTCGACATATTCTTTTATTTCCGAATCGAAATATTTATTAGTTTCCAAATCAAACGAATATTCTTCGTCAAGCGACGGAACGCAGACGTTTTGATAACCGCTTTGTTTGGCGCTGCATAAAAACTCTTGTGCGGATTGACTTTCTCCGTGAACCAAAAACAATTTCTTGAGATTGTGAGGCGACGAAAACGAAAGATATTTTTCAAGTCCGGACTTATCTGCGTGAGCGGAAAACGAATCCAATTTTTGAACTTTGCATCTAACGTTAAACGGCTCTCCAAAAATTTTCACCTCTTTTGCGCCGTCCGAAATGTAGCGCGCCAGCGTGTTTTCCGCGGGATAACCGACAAACAGAAGCGTTGCGCGCGTGTCTTCGATATGATTCATAAGATGATACAAAATTCGCCCGCCTTCCATCATTCCCGAAGACGAAATTATTATGCGCGGCTGTACGCTTTTATCTTTCAGTTTCATAGAATCGTCAAGCGAGCGGATGTAATGCAAGCCGGTAAAATCAAACGGGTCGATTTTTTGGTCGATGTAAGAACGGTGCGCTTCGCGGTCAAGATCTCCCAAATGTTTTTGGAAAATTTCGGTAGCGTGAAGTCCCAGCGGAGAATCCACGAAAACCGGAATGTCGCGAATAAGTCCTCTGTCGCGTAATTTGTGTAAAACATACACCAAAAGTTGTATTCTTCCGACCGAAAACGCCGGAATTAAAATTGTTCCCGCCTGCTGATTTATGGCGTTTGTAATCGCGTCTGCAAGCGCGTTTTCCGCATCGCCGAATTTCTGAGAATGCAGACGGTTTCCATAAGTGGTTTCCATGACCAAAAAGTCTAAATCGCGCAAAATGTCGGGGTCGTGAATAAGCGGAATGTTTTCGCGCCCTATGTCGCCGGAAAATCCGAAACGCACAGGGTTTTTGCCTTCTCCGATTTCAAATAAAATTCCCGCACTGCCTAAAATGTGTCCGGCGTCACGAAATCGAAATTTTATATTCGGGGATAATTCAAACGTATCTTCGTAGCCGTGGCTTACAAATTGTCCAAGCATATTATCGACATCTTCGCCTGTATATAGCGGTGAGAACAGATTTTTGTTTTGTCTGGCGCGGTTTTTATTGGCTATTTTCAAATCGCTGCTCTGTAAATGCGCCGAATCGTGAAGCATATAACTGCACAATTCCACACTCTCCCGCGTTGCGTGGATACTGCCGGAAAATCCTTGCTTTGCGAGAGTAGGCAGATTTCCGCTGTGATCAATGTGGGCGTGCGTTAAAACGACCGCGTCAATTTCACTCGGCTTTATTTTGTCAGGGAATCTGAAATTTTTGTTTAATTCGTATGACTCTTTCCTTTTGCCTTGTGTGAGTCCGCAGTCGATTAAAATTTTTTTACCGTCCGCCTGCAATAAAAATTGCGACCCCGTAACAGTTTGCGCCGCTCCGTGAAAACTGATTTTGATTTTCATACAATTCCCCAATTTATTCTCAATAATTATTTACATTTTCGTAAAATACATTCATTCGTCGAATAAAAACTTGATTGATTTATAATTTTTGCAAAAAAACTTTGACAAGTAAGCGTACAAAAAGATATTTTATAAGTTGAGGAAGTTGTGGTCGGGCAGGAATGTCCGATTTTTTTGTATCGGGCGGACTATGAAAGTCAACGAAGAAATTATTTCTAAAGTAGAAAATGCGGTAAACGATTGCGGCGCGGAATTTTACGAAGCGAAATTTTTTATGTCTGGAGAAACAGGAATTTTTAGAGTTTTTGTCGATACGAAAAACGGTATAACTCTTGACGAATGCGCGGAAATAAGTAAAAAAGTGTCGGATTATTTAGATTCGGTTGATTTTGGAAAAGGATCTTACGCTTTGGAAGTTTCGTCTCCGGGAATTACACGGCTTCTGGTTACGGTAAAAGACTTTGAACGAGCGGTCGGAAAAGAAATAAGCGTTCGTTTTAAAAATGTTGACGGAAATTCGCGGAAAAAATCCGGGATTCTAAAATCGGTTGATAAAAACACTATTGTTTTTGAAAGCGGCGAAGATATTGATTTTACGTCTGTTTTGAACGGGAAACTAATATTTAATTTATAAAGGAGTGTATTTTGGCAAAGAAGGACAAAGAACTTAAACAAGGCGGCGAACTTGCAAAATTTTTGGCGGAGTTAGCCAAAGATCCCAAAGCGTTTAATCAGGAAAAAGGCGTAAGTTTGGATTTTGTATTAAAATTGCTTGAAGAATCGCTTGCCGCTGCGGCGCAAAAATCGCTTGAAGATAAACCGGCTGTTTCTGTAAAAATCAGTAAAACGACAGGCGCTATTACGGCGTATTCATATTTGACGGTTGTTGCGGACGACGGAATGGAAAGCCCATATACACAAATAACTTTGAGCGAGGCTAAAGAAGAATATGATTCAAACGCGGAAATAGGCGACGAAGTTATTCTTGAAGACAATTTGGACGTCAGCAAGTTTGGAAGAATGGCTATGCAGCATACTAAACAGCTTCTCTCGCAAAAAATTAAAGACCACGAAAGAGAAAAAATTAAAAGCGATTATTCCGTACGCGTCGGCGAGTTGGTTTCGGGCGACGTGCGTCATATAGAAAAGGGAAGCGTAATAATCGACCTCGGAAAAACCGAGGCGTTGCTGCCGAGGAATCAGCAAATTAAAGGCGATAGATACTTGCAAGGCGACAGGATAAAAGCGGTTATTCATGAAGTAAAAGAAAGTTCAAAAGGCGCACAGGTAATACTTTCACGAACTTCGCCGGAATTTTTGCGCCGCTTATTTGAAGTAGAAGTGCCGGAAGTTTTTCAGAAAATCGTTAGAATAGTGAAGATAGAAAGAAATCCCGGATACAGGGCTAAAGTTGCGCTTGAAACGTCTGATCCCAGAGTGGATCCCGTAGGCGCGTGTTTGGGAATGCGCGGAGGAAGAATCCAAACTATAGTGCGCGAGATTTCGAATGAAAGGATAGATGTTTTTGTTTGGACGGACGATATTGTTACGCTTTCTAAAAAAGCGCTTTCTTCGGCAAAGGTTTCCAATGTGTATCCCGTAGGCGATAAAAAAGTGGTAATGGTCGTTCCTGACGAAGAACTTGCGAAAGCGATAGGAAAGGACGGTTCAAACATTAAACTTACTTCAAGGTTTTTGGATAAGGAAGTTCTTATTTATGGAGAAGACGAATTTGATGATTTTTCCGAAGAAGAAAAAGCGAAAATATTTTCCGTAAAAAACGAAGAAATAAGAAAAGCGGGCGTAAACATATTCGACGACAAAGAAAATGAAATAAATAATTTACATGAAATCGGGAATGAACAAGAAGATGAAAAATCTTTGAGTGTACAACTTGTCGAAAGCGGCGCCGATTTAGATGATTTTGTGGTAAAGGAATAATATCGGGCTTTACGTACCGAAATTTTCGGGAAAGGAAAATTTGTTATATGGCAATTGTTAAGGTATCACAATTGGCAAAAGATATGGGGTTGACGAGCAATGTTGTGATTTCGGTTCTTCATAAGCTTGGATATTCCGAAATAAAAGCTCATAACTCAGTGGTAGATGCCGCCGTTAAAGAGCAGATTTTGTCTAAAATGAAAGAAGAAACGGCGGCGGCGAAGCAAAGATTTGCCGAAAACGGCAGCCGTGCCGAGAGGCGAAAGGGGACAGCGCCGTCGCATCCGAATACCGAACAGGATTCCAATACGCAATTAAAGCAAAATATTGACAGCGCAGAGAAAAACATATCGGAAAAAAAACATACGGAAAACGCTCCTCGGCGTTTTGACGGTTCTAATGGCGGCCGCGGTAATTATATAAACAGAAATTTTGATTCAAAGAAAGATGATAATTCGAATAGAACCGGCGGATTTGGCGGACACGGTAATTCAAATTTAGCTTGGAAGAGAAATATAGGCAAAGAAAGAGGCGATAATTTTAATCGTCCAAACGGAGATTTCAGGAATAAAGATTCAAATTCCGGTAGAACTTTTGACAATCGCTTCGGCGGTAATCAGAACCAAGGTTTTAACGGCAATCAGAACCAAGGTTTTAACGATCGTCGTGGTAATAATAATTTTGGACAGCAAAACAAAGACGGGAATTTTAATCGTTCAAACGAAAGTTTTCGCGACCGTATCGGGAATTTTAATAACAAAAACGGAGGAAATTTTCGCGGCAGAAACGATAATTTTACCGGCGGCGCCGGCGGTAGAGGGCAAGGCAATTCTCAGGACAAAAATCATATCGCAGGCATCAATTCGAATTATGCTAAAGAATTAGCGGACAATCAGGCAAAACTTCAGAATTCCGAAGATAATAAATCAAGAAAGAAAAAAGTTAAAAAGCGTCCGGTAAAAGATGCGTTTCAAAAACATCGCGAAGAAGAATTTGAGATGAAATCAAACGTGCGAAAAACAATAACTATGATGGGAATCGGAAATACAAAAAAGAAATACAAAAAAGACAAAATCGGTAACGAGGATGAAGAAGAAGGAAAGAAAATCCTTTCTGTTAGCGAGTTTATTTCTGTTAGCGAATTTGCAAAAATGGTCGAAGAAGACGCCGGGACGATAATAGCAAGATGTATGGACGGAGGACTGCTCGTTACTATAAATCAACGATTGGATTTTCCTACGATTCAAATGTTATCCGAAGAATTCGGTTATGAGGCTCAACTTCTTGACGAGTTCGTAGAAAAAGACGAGGATGAAGAAATCAATCAATATGAAGCTTTTCCGCGTCCTCCGGTCGTAACCGTTATGGGACATGTAGATCACGGGAAAACGTCGCTTTTGGATTATATCCGTAAATCCAACGTGATAGCGGGAGAATCCGGCGGTATCACTCAACATATCGCCGCTTACTCGGTTGAGACGAAAACCGGCATAGTTACGTTTTTGGATACCCCCGGACACGAGGCGTTTGCGGCAATGCGCGCCAGAGGTTCGCAAATTACCGATGTCGTAGTTTTGGTAATAGCGGCCGATTCCGGTGTTATGCCTCAGACTAAAGAAGCGATCGATCACGCAAAGGCGGCTGGAGTTCCTTTGGTCGTCGCTATAAATAAAATTGATTTACCTACCGCTAATCCCGACAAAGTCAAAGCGGATTTGGCGAATTACGGCGTTTTGGTCGAGTCTTACGGCGGAAAGGTGCAGAGCGTTGAAATTTCTGCCAAAAAAGGAGTCGGAATCGACAACCTGCTTGAACTTTTGGCGCTTGAAACTGAGATGCTGGATTTGAAGTCGCCGCTTGAAGGATATGCAAAAGGCGTCGTTATAGAATCTGAATTAGACAAAGGCAAAGGCGCTTTAGCGACGGTTCTCATTCAATCTGGAACGTTGCGTAAAGGGGATGTTTTTTATACGGGGACGCATAGCGGTAAAGTACGTGAAATGCTTAACGAACACGGAAATAAAGTCAAAGAAGTTCCTCCCGGGCATCCCGCTATTATTTTGGGATTATCCGGTACCCCGCAGGCAGGCGATTCTTTTAAGGTTTGCAAAAATGAAAAAGAGGCGAAAGAGATAGCCGCAAAACGTCGTCTTGCGGAAAAGGAACGCGAACTCCGTAATATGTATTCGGCGGTATCTTTGGCGAATCTTTCGCAGAAAATCAAAGAAGGCAAGATACTTACGCTCAATATAATCGTTCGCGGGGACGTTGACGGTTCGGTTGAAGCGGTTGCGGGTGAGTTGCAGAAACTTTCCACCGACGAGATTAAGGTGAATATCGTCCTCAAAGGCGTTGGCGGTATCAAGGAAACCGACATTATGCTTGCACAGGCGTCTAACGCGATTATAATCGGATTCCACATAAATCCCAATCCGAAAATTAGGGCGAGCGCAAATGACGCAAACGTTGAAATTAAAACGTTTAGAATTATTTATGAGGCGATAGAAGAAGTCAGGTCGGCGATGATAGGAATGCTCGCCCCCGACATAAAAGAAGAAATAATGGGACAGGTTGAAATTCGCGAATTGTTCAAAATTCCCAAAGTCGGAAATGTTGCGGGATGTTACGTCTTGGAAGGGAAAGTTGAACGAAATTCTTCGGCTCGACTTATTCGTGAGGATATTGAAATTGCCGATACGAAAATAGAAACGCTTCAACGCTTTAAAGACCAAGTTAAAGAAGTTTTGTCCGGATTTGACTGCGGGCTGACTTTGACGAAAGTTTCGGATTATAAAATCGGCGACAGGATAGAGGTTTATAAAGAAGTAGAAATTAAGCGTAAAAGTTTGGAGCGTTAAATGCCTGAAAATTCTTGGTACGGTGAAAGAATCGGCGAGAATCTGAAAAGAGAGATTTTATGGGTTATAACTAACGAAATGAATGACCCGCGTCTGCCGAAAACGATCATCGTTCCAAATATAAATTTAGCGAAAGACAATAAAAACGCTACGGTTTTCGTATCGGTTTTGGCTGACGAAATTGAACAAAACGAGGCGATAAAGGTGCTTAATAAAGCGGCAGGCTTTATTCAATCTACAACGGCGAAAAGGGTAAAAATAAAACATTTTCCAAAATTATTTTTTAAGTTGGATAAATCGTTTGAATATCAAGAAAACGTCGATTATCTTCTTGAAAAGGTTAGAGATGATTTGGAATGATTTAAGAAAAATTATAATAGAAAACGATTCGTTTTTGATTTCTTCGCATGAAAATCCCGACGGCGACAGCGTATGTTCTCAACTTGCGTTTTGGAAATATCTTAAAAATATCGGCAAAAGCGCGGAAATTTACAACAAAGACAAAGTTCCCGAGAAATTTCGATTCATTTCAAATTCACAGGCGATAAGCGATATCGCTCCCGACAAAAAATTTGACGTTTTAGCGATTTTTGACTCTTCAAATCCGCAAAGGACCGCCATAGAAAACATTGAAACGCGTTTTGCCGATAAAATTATCAACATTGATCATCATCGTGACAACTCAAATTTTGGGAATATAAACTGCGTCGATACGAAATCTGCGGCCGCTTGTCGAATTCTGTATGATTTTTTTACCGAAAACGGTATAAATTATGACATTGAAATTACAAATTATCTTTTTTGCGGAATTTTGACCGACACGAACGGATTTAGATTCAACAACGACGACGGTTCGCTTTATCCGGTCGCATACGACTTAATTAAACACGGCGCCGATAACGGCTATTTGTTCAAAAAAATGTTCGCTTCCTATTCGCCTTCTGCGCTGAAACTTCGGGCAAAGGTTTGGGAATCGCTTAAGTCTTATTGCGGCGGTAGAATAAATACGATTTGCATTCCTAAAAAATTATATGAGGAATACGGTGCGGATAACTCGGCGACCGAGGGGATGTCAAACGCAGTTTTAGACGGAGAAGGTGTTGAAGTAGGAATTTTTGTGCGTTTTGACGACGCAAAAACGCATTTCTCGATTCGCTCTGCGGGGAAAATCGACGTCGGAGAAATTGCCGCGGCTGTAGGCGCGGGCGGAGGACATAAATTCGCCGCCGGATGTACAATAAAAAACATGCATTACGAAAAAGCGATAGAAATAATTGTAAAAAAAATTGAAGATAGACTGAATAATTTATAAATATAGGAATTTTTTTGTTTCTTGTATTATATTATCTTTAAGAAAGTTAATTGATATAATAGGAGGATAAAAAGATGAATTCAAAGGCAAGATTTGCCGGAATTGTTTTAACGGTTTGGGTTTTACTTATAACGCCGTTGTTCGCTCAAAACCGCCCTTTTCCACAGGCTGCCGACAACGGATTTGTAGGAACGGTGATTAAACCGAGCAACAGAGAGCAGAACGATCTGAACGACGATGTAAAAAAATTATACGATAGTTACAAATCAAGATTTCTAAGGCAGTCTGGAAGCAGGTATTATATTCTAGCGACGGGCAACGGAGACGACGAAGATAAACCATGTAAAAACGAGCAGACAATTTCGGAAGCGCACGGCTACGGAATGATAATTTTTGCGTTGATGGCTGGTTATGACAAAGATGCCAAAAATATTTTTGACGGAATGAACGAATTGCGGAAAGCGCAAAAGGCGACTGGAAATTCCAATTTGATGTCGTGGGTGGTCTGTAATGTGAATGCGAACAACGTTCAAGTCAGCAGTTCCGCTACCGATGGAGATTTGGATAATGCATACGCTTTGCTTTTGGCTTACAAACAGTGGGACGATAATTCGTATTTAAACGATGCAAAAACGCTCATTGACGCAATTATGTCTTCAGAAATGCATACTAGTATTTATAGAACTAATTTGGGCGATTGGGACAGAAATGGAAACCGTTCAAGAAGTTCGGATTGGATGCCCGGACATTTCAGAGCGTTTTACGCAGCAAATCAAAAAGATTTTTGGCGTCAAGCGGCAGATACGGTTTATGCGCTTTTAGCGCAATGTTCCAATCAAACCACAGGACTTATTCCCGATTTTGTAACCGGTTCCCCCGCAAAACCCGACCCTAACGCCATTGAAGAAAACGGAGATAAGTATTCTTATAATGCTTGCCGCGATCCTTGGCGGCTTGCGCTTGATTACGCTCATCACGGAACAGAGAGCGCTAAAAACCAGATTAACAAAATAAGCGCTTGGCTTCGCGGCTCTAACGGCGCTAAAGGAGATCCTAATAATATAAAAGCCGGATACAACTTAAACGGAAGTGCGTTTGAGAACTATGAAGACATAATTTTTACCGCACCTTTTGCTTCTGGAATGATTGCCGACCCGGCAAACCAAAATTTCTTGAACAGTACTTACAATAAAATAAGGTCCGTAAACAACTACAACGACGAGTATGCGACGGCTCTTCAACTTTTGAGCGTACTTCTCATATCCGGAAACTGGTGGGCGCCGTATTCTTCCGGCGGCGACATTAACCCGCCGGACCCTCCTGTTACCGACAGCAGAGATTTGGTTTTTGAGGAATGGGAGAGCGGAGAAGACGATGTTGACGAACTCGGTTCTGCGGCAAGTGTAGACCAAACTAAAGAAGGAGAAGTCAGTTTTACGTTGTTTCGTGCAAAAGAAGTAGGTGAGGCATACACGTGGGCTCAAATTGCGACATATTTCGAAACGGGAGATTTCAAAGACGCAACTTCAATAACAGTTACATACACATCGGATAAAGATATAGTCATAACTCTTATAGATCCTGATTTTACCGGGGGTGAAGGATACGAATATTTACTGAAAAGCAGTTCTACACCCAAAACGGTTAGTATAAACGTGGCAAATTTTCAACAGCCGGAATGGGCTGCTGATGATGGATTGGATGCTCCTCTTAATAAAAACAAAATAGAAGGAATCGGAATTTATGCAAAAGATGACGATGCTACAACAAAGGGGAAAATTACGAAATTTGAAGTTTTCGGAATGAATGGCGGAAGTACGCCTATTTCTTTTGGAAAATCAAAAGGAGTAAAAAATCGTGTTGTTGGTGGGGCGGGAATTACAGTCTCAAAAAACAGCATAAACCTCAACGTCCCGAACGAAAAAGCCGTTTCGCTCAAAATCAGCGACATAAGAGGACGCTTGCTTTTGAACAGAAGCGTAACGCTTAATTCTTCCGGTTTCGCATCCTTTGGAATTCCAAATTCAATATCAAAAAATCAAACGTTGATTTTGAATGTAAAAGGTAAAAACGGGTTGAACGTTTCACAGAAAATTTTACTGAAATAACCCCTGAAATCAAAATAAAAAGAGGAATTGCAAATATTGCGATTCCTCTTTTTATTTAGTTGTTTTCGCTTATTACTTCTTCCACAATTCGTCAAATTCTTTCCAGCGAATAGTAAAATCTACCCAGTAAACGTTTATCACTTGGTCTTTGTTTTTCATTTTTTTGTTAATCGCCTTGACCATTTCTTCCATAGGATTTTCTAATTTCGACCACCAAGCGTAATCCGTATTTCCATCTCCGGCATATCCAATCTGAAAGCCGACCTCATTTGGATAAAACATGTTCGCCCAATTCGCAAATTCGGATGCAAACGCATTCACACCGGAAAACCCATAACTGTCGTTAATATAAACGACATCGCCGACAGGCTTGCCGCCTACGTAAGCGGCATTATAGTGTTTCACGAAAATCTTATAATCGGGGTTGTAAGATTTCACAAGCGCTTCAAATTCAATAAGGTCGTTCGTATTCAATTTTTCATCGACCTCTTCATCTGGTCCGTTCGTATCTCCGTCCGACGGATACCATTCTACGTCGATTCCGAATCCTGCCACAGACGGGTGATGCGAATATTTGTCCAAAACTAAACGAATAAGTTCTTTCATATTCGCCCTGCCCGCTTCGATTTGTAAATAAACTTTCGCACCGATTTCATCGAATTTGTTAAGGTATGGTGTGTGTTTGTCCTGATTTGCGAACTTAATATACGGGTCGTTTGTTTGCGTCTGTTCAAATTCCAAACGGCATTCTTTTCCGTGAATTCCACCGACTATCCATACGGCTGACGGAACGGCGTCGTCGAATTTTTTCGAGATATTTTTCATAACCGTCGCCGCTTCTTCGGGCGTAGGAAAGTTACTAGTTTCCCATTTGCCGGTTGAGTCGGCAAACCCATAATAAGACGAACGTATTCCCGCAAATTTCACACCGCCTTTTACCGTAGGAACCGTGTCTTGAGGAATCTCCGGTCCTACGCAAGCGGCAAAAAACATCGCCGCCATAGCTATTAAAATATTCATATATAACTTCTTTGAAAAATTTAAACCACCGATGATAAATATAATAAATATTGTTCTATATTAACAAAATTATTTATTACCGAAAAGAGAAAATTCCGATTTGACACGCTTTCCACAAGACCGCATCCAAATATCCTATCGGGGAACCTGTTTCTTTCTGCAGGTTATCAAACATTTTATCGCAGTATTTTTTCACGTTTTCGTCAAGCGGAAATTTTGCCGTTTCGATATTTCCGAAAAGAGCGATTCCAAGCCGCTGAATCCAAATATCGTATTTAACGACCGAAACCCCAAGATTTCTGGCAAGGTGGTTTTTGGTTATTTTCCCGATGTGCGGAAGCGTTTCAAGAAAATTTAATTTTTCGTCGCCGGATTTGAGTGAATAAAAAATTTGGCGGAAAGTTTTGCGCTCGTTCCAAATTTTTACGATAGCATTAATTTTATTTTTGTTATGGAAAATCTCAAAAAGTTTATCCGCCGACACGTTATTATTGTTTTCTATATAACAACGAATTTCGTTGAATTTTTTCTTTGCCGTTTTTTGTGAAAATCCGCCGGCTAAAATTACATAAATCGCCTCAAACGCAAAATCTTCCGGAGAAAGTATCGGTGGATTTTTTAATTTTTCTTTTATCGTTTCAAAATCGTCTTTATCTGAATCTTGTTGTAAATTTTTAATTTTTTCTTCAATTTCCGCAAATAGATATTTGTCTATTTTTCCTATTTTCAAATCGTTTATCGTGCAATTCATAATTTTGAGGACTCGACTAATTTTGACAATATTTCGCTAAAATTCTCAAAATCCTGCAAGAATTCTTTATTAAATACAAGGTTTTGTAATTTTATATAATTTTCAAGCGGTATGCTTTTCAGTTTTTTCATTTTCTTTATCGCGCCTTTTATTGTAAAATTTTCTTTGTAAAGTAAATATTTTATCTTATTCGCTATGTCTATGTCCTTTTTTTGATAAGAACGATTTCCGCCTCGATTCTTTACAGGTTGAAGAATATCAAATTCTTTTTCCCAATATCTCAAAATGCTCGGCTCGATTCCCAAGATTTCGGCTGCTTGACTTATACTCCAATATATTCTTTTTTCATCCATAAATAATAACTTCCTTCAAAATTGCTGTACGGAAAATAAGATTTTCCAAATGACAAAAGCGTATTTTTTAATTTAAAGAATATTATTTTTATTCCGATAATCTTAATATGATATTTTGGATTGAAAGGAAAGGCTATGTCTATAGGCGCAGTTGCATTTTGGTCGAGCGATTACGCTCTTGCCATTTTGGAAACCAAAAATAATTCGTTTCCACTGCGCGGCTGTGGTGAGGATGAAAACCTAAGTCAGTCAGAGTCGAAAAAGGGATTTCTGGGTATTAAGCCGCGAAACGATGAATATATTTCGTCAATGCAAAACAAAAAGTTTGACGATGACGTTTCAATAGAAGAAAACACTGTAGGTAAAATAGAAAAAAAAGGCAAAGACGCGGAATTTTCACAGGAAGAGCAAAAAATAATTAACGATTTGAAAGTGCGCGATCAGGAAGTTAGAAATCATGAACAGGCGCATATTGCGGCTGGAGGCGCTTATATACGCGGAGGAGCAAGTTATTCATATCAAAGCGGTCCTGACGGGAAACAGTATGCAATCGACGGAGAAGTAAGTATTGACGCTTCGCCGGTTAAGGACAATTATGAAGCGACAATAGCGAAAATGCAAACGGTTCGCGCCGCGGCGCTTGCGCCGGCGAGCCCTTCCGGGCAAGATAGAGCGGTTGCGGCGGCGGCTTCGCAGACGGAGGCTCGGGCAAGAGCCGATATGAGAGAAGAACGCGCTCAAAAATTGAAAGAAGAAAACGATGAAGACGTAAAAGACAAAGACGATAATTTTTTGAAAACTTCAAAGCGGGCGCTTTCGGCGATATCGGCTTATAACGTTTATGATAATCCTTCAAATATATCAACGATAAATTTTGCCGCGTAACTTTCAATGAAACTATTTCAAAATTATAAATCATTAAAACCTATTATTTCCCTCAAAAAACAAAAAGTTCGGCGAGTCAGGTGAAAATATATTATTTTCACTGCGATTAGACAAATGAAAGGGGAAATTATGAGGAAGATACTATTTTTAGTATCA